>JAZRWH010000177.1:0-45053 GCA_045599585.1 Myxococcota bacterium | reverse complement strand
TGCTATTACGCTTATAGCGTATGTGTTCTAGCTTCAATCATCCATTGGTAATAAGCGCTCTGTCATACTTTTGGTGTTCCGCACCTATCCTTTGACCTCAGCCGTAGCCACAGCTACGTTTTGTGCTTTCTTTTATCTCACCTCTGGTAATTTTCATTTCTATATCACAAGCAAAGGTTCGGCCCTTCCCGAATTCACATTCGGTATTATGGCCTCTGCTGACTCCTCACGATAAATCTTATTTCAACCGATTAAGTTTTCACTCAAATCGTCCGTGAGGCCTCCTCGGGTACTCACACATTCTTTCTCTCCATCTATCTGCCTCATCTACCGTGAACATATCCGTGTAGTTATTGGGCTTCGATTTGTTTGGCAACCTTACCCATGTTCTCGGCCTTATATGGGGGTTCTGTTCGTCAGACCGGAGATTTGCTTACACCTTCCTTCAGATTCCACCTCGCGATGGACACCCTTGGTGTTCGGCTATATCCTTCCCACTACCGGGCGGATTCGGGACTTTCACCCGTTAGAACGTGCGCTCGCCGAGCGCACCAAAAAACAAAAACGCAGGCTAAAAAGCCTGCGTTTAAGATTGTCCACGCTAAAGCGATTAACGAGACATATAGACGGTAACGGGGAAGAAGAAGGAGATACCGATATTACCGGTAACCCAATCATGGAAACGTTTGTTATCGTCAGTTACGCCGCGAGAATAATCGGAGTAGCTCGTGAGATAGTTTTTCACGTCGAGGTTGAGCGCAACGAAGTTATTGAAGAAGACGCGAACACCGATACCGATGACACCAGCAAATTTCGGTCCTTCAAGATCGTTGTTAACAGCATCAGAACAGATCGAACCACCAGCACCACACGCAGTATCCATAATAATGGCACCGAATGCACCGTAGAGATGGAGATCATAGTTCAAAATCCAACCAAACAACGAAAACTTACCCATCAACGGAGCATAATAAAGACCCACGTCGAAGTTCATTGTCGGCTGCGCTACGGCTAGCGTGCTGCGGACATCCGCATCATAATCACTTGCGGATACTGCATCCAGCTCGTCGTGATTGAGATGCAATGGGTTGTAATAAAATGAGGCCCCGAGCCCGAGGTAGTTCGTGAAGTAATAGGAGATCTGCGCTCCAAATCCAATCGTCTGCTGGAATGGCTCGTTTATCCCAAATTGAGCTCCCGGTGCGATTTCAAATCGACCTGAACGAAGCAACATCAGGTGGCGGACAGGATCGCCTTTTTCAAGGCTCGAAGCGCCTTCTTCTTCGTCTGCAGCGAAAGAAGTTTGAGGCAGACCGAATCCAAACAATATGATCAAAGCCAGAAGGCTAATCAACCGCTTCATGCGTAATTCCATCCTTTTTGATCGAGCGAGTTAACTCGCTCGTGGTTGAAACTTCCAAATTCTTAAAACAGCTACCTGATAACTACCATTCAGACTTGTATTCCCAACTCGCCGGCAACCAGAAGCCTATCCCTACACCTGCTTGCCAGTGCGTGAATAGCCCTTTGTAACTACCGATGTCTTCGTAGTAGATCCATCCCTTAACACCTACGTTAAGAGAGAGCCATTTAAGGAGATACCAGCGGTGATCTACTGTTATGAGACCGGCACCAACAAATCCATTGGCTCGTGTATATACCGTTCCGCCACCTACACCTAACGATAAATCCCAGTGGACGACAGAACTGTTGAATATAGAAAATTTACCGTATACAGGTACAAATCCTACCACACCTCCAACGTACCAATCTACAATCGATGTCGTCGGAATTGCATCAGTCGCATCAATTACGTCGTCATACGTCTCCGATAGACTGTTGGTCTTGCGATCTACAAATCGCCAGTCTTGCCAACCGCCATATACGCCTACGTATAACCACTCCAGAATGTGATAGTTTATCTGAGCACCTACGCCTACCTGAAATAACAGGGAGTCGTTGATTCCACCATAGAACATAGGAGCAAGCTCAGCTCGATTGCGGCGCATAAAAGGCTTGCGCTGAATTACCACAATCTTGTCGTTGAACTCCTTCTTCTTCTTTTGGCTCTTAACTACAATGCGGCTCTGAAAATTATCATCACTCTCATCTCCTGATGCCGTACTGTCCGAGGATTCCCCCGCGCTGGAATCGCTATAGCCAGTATCATCCTGGCCCATTGCCATTCCCGGCATCACCATCATTACCAATGCCAATAAAACTACATTGAGGACACGGCGCATCAAAAAGCTCCTCATCGTACCATTAAATGGTCCAAGTTGACTAACAGCTGCACACATCACACATTTTGAGCCTGTGGGCTACACCTTGCACAACAAATGCAAGGCTCAACCACACCTATATCACATATCTTGTAATTTGTGCAACTGCTGTGGTTCACATTTTAGGCTTCCAAAAATAATGCTTCCAAAAATTCGTTCGCGTTAAACCGACGTAAATCATCGATCATTTCGCCAATCCCTATGTAATATATCGGTTTTTTGAACTCTTCACAAATTCCGATAATTACTCCACCCTTCGCTGTCCCGTCCAACTTCGTCAGAATAATTCCCGTAAACGGTATCGCTTCACCAAATTCTCTTGCCTGAATTAAGGCATTTTGACCGTTCGTCGCATCCAATACTAAAATGACTTGGTGCGGCGCACCTTCCATCGCTTTGCCCGCAACGCGGTCTATCTTCTTCAACTCCTCAATAAGATCTTTTTTGTTGTGAAGTCGACCTGCCGTGTCCGCTAAAGCTACGTCAAATCCGTGCTCTTCCGCATACTTGATCCCGTCAAAGATCGTTCCCGAAGGATCCGCCCCCTGCTTGCGAGAATAAATTTCACAGCCACAACGCTTCTGCCACTCCTCAAGTTGCTCGATCGCTGCCGCTCTAAACGTATCCCCCGCAATTAAAAGAACTTTTTTGCCTTCGCTTACAAGCTTTGCGGCAAGTTTGCCCAACGTCGTCGTCTTGCCTGCACCATTGACGCCTACAACCAAAATTACATGTGGCTTCTCGTTGCCAATTTCAAACGGCTTCTCACACGCTTTCAAAATATCCTGCACTTCAGATTTTAAAAGCGCCATGGCCGCTTCGCCGTCCGCCTTGTTCTTCAGATTTTCCGTCACGCGATCCAAAAGACGTTCACTCGTCTTCACGCCAATATCCGCCGTAAACAAAATCTCTTCAAGATCATCACGAACTGATGCATTCAACGTACCCTTAAAGATTCGACCAATCTGCGCAATAAATCCATTCGATCGCGTCGATGCAAGTCCTTCCGCCAACTTTCGCGTCGATTCTGACGTCACAACTGGCTCAGCTGCCGTACGTGCTTTTGCTTCACGCTCCGCTCGCTCTTTCGCTTCACGCTCTGCTTTTTCTTTCGCTTCACGTTCCGCTTTTTCGCGTAACTCTTTTTCAATTCGCTCGCGTACTTCACGCTCCGCGCGCTCTTTTGCTTCGCGCTCTGCGGCTTCTTCTGCTGCACGCGCTTCCACTTCTTGCGAAACTGAATCGGCCGAAAACACGCTCTCTTCTTTAAAAGTTATCGGCCCATTCAAATCGTCGTTTTCCTCGAACAAAAGGTTCGAATTTTCGCTCAGCTCAGAGTTTTTTTTTCCGACTTTTCTTTGAGTCGTTTCGTCAATTCATCCAGTGCATCCATCTGCTCTTCCGCTTCGGCAGCTTTATTGAGCTGATCAAGCGAAATCAACGCTGAACCAAGCGTCGGAAACACTGTGCGCTTCACGTCCGGATCATCACCGTTGTCAAAACTACCGAATAAATCTTCGTCATCACCGCTGAACAGCGACAATACATCTTTCGATTCTTCTACAGCTTCCGACTTCGATTCTTCAACCGTATCCACTGCGGCTTCTTTTACTTCAACAGCTTGCTCTGTAGAAGCTTCGGCAGCTTGTTGCTTGAGCTCAACATCGACAACTTCTTCAACTTTCGTCTCGGGTGCATGAGTCGACTCTGCTTCTACAACAGCATCTGATTTAACTTCAGTTTCACCGCGATCTTTCACTGCTTTTTCTGTCTGTGTTGCAGCTCGCTTCTGTTTGCGAAGCTCTCGGCGCTCTTCTTTCGACATTTCATCGGCTGTCTGGCGCTTAGCAACTTTGATCTCTGCTAGCGAAAGATTCTCCTTTTTCTCTTCGTAATTCTCGAGATTAATATCTTTGGAAGATCCCTCTCCCAATACTGCCTTTTTCTTCTTAGACAGTTTCTTTTCTTCATCCGATTCGATTGCTTTGGCTTTTTTCGAAGGAATGAGCAGGAAAAGCCCTATCCCTAAAAAGACCGCAACGATCAAGATGATGAGCGTCCAATTGGGGTCGCCTCCACTGGCTTGCCCTAATGCGCTCAACGTGGCCAATCTAACAATCATGACACTCTCCTTTTGCGAGTCACAAAACGACGTTACTTTTTACAACACGTTCCGCCTTTATGGCAAGGAGCTTACCTCTATCTCTTGCGTAGTTTTCCAACTATTTGAGCTGTTTTGCGTTTTTTTTCACCTTAAAATTAAAAAAAGCCCTCTTTAAGAGGGCTTTCACAAACTATTTCCAACCTTTAGGCTTAGGTAGTTTTTTCAAAACGACCTTGCCCAACCGAATGGCATCGTACTCATAAACATCGCTCAAGAAGGCTACGACCCCAGAGTCATCCACGCGCGTATTAAAATAGACCACATCGACATCGACTGGTTTGTTTAACATAATGCTCGTCTCAACAAGCGGATTCGCATTTAAGATCGAATTGACTTTTGCCGCATCGTACTGTCCGTCGTTTTCCAACAAAAGTTTCGCGAGGTCGAGGGGATTCTGAACTCGCATACAACCGTGAGACAACGCACGCAGCGGATTGTTAAACGCCGCTTTGGCCGGCGTGTCGTGCAAGTATGTGTTATGCGGATTCGGGAACATCATTTTGACGCGCCCCAAACTATTTTTGGGATTAGGCAATTCACGCACGTAATAGAGTTTGGGATCGCCAACGTTTACTTCTTCGTAGTTGTTTTCAGCGTAATAGTTGGGATTTGCCGCCAGTTTAGGCTCCAGTTCCTGCTGACGAATGCGTGCTGGTACGTTCCAATAAGGGTTCAAAATGACTTCATTGATCTTTGAAGTTTGAATCGGCGTGCGGTTAGGGTGAAGCGGGTAAAGCGTGACAGGATCGGGAACAGGCTGTTTTGTCTCAGGATCTTTTTCAATATTATTGTTCCCAACGACAATTTTATGGCGCGCGATGCGCGTTCCATCTTTCCATACCTCGGCGTAGAACTCTGGAATATTGACTTTGACGTAATACGACAGCGAGCCAATTGCTGATTCGCGATAGCGCTGAATCGTCAGATCAATGGATTCTAGGCGCGTCTCGGGGGGCACAGCCATATTCTTAACGAGCGTTGAATCGACGAGTTTTTTCTGATTGAGCTGATGAACGTCGCGATAAAGCTCAACAGCAGCACGTGTCGGCTCGTCAAAGACATCCGATTCAACATTCCCGACCGTATATCCTTCCTGAGCGAGTCGTTTTTTGAGGCCTGGCACCCAAGTATAAGATTTGCCAACAGATGCTTCGAGCGTTTTGGGAACATCGTCCACTTTGACCCAACCGCCATCTTCAATCGCTTTTAAGTACACCTTACGTGCATCGATCAGCTTTTGATACTGCTCATCGGGCGGCGCAAGACGCTCAAACGCTTTTTTAGGGCCACTTTTTGCCAGATCACCGACGAATCCCACCACGCGCGACTTCACGACGACATCATCGTTCACAAACTTGCGAAAACGGTCAAACGCATAGTCATTTTGCGGATAATTCAAGCGGAGCTCACGCGCCCAACCGACCAAATCGCACGTCAACAGAGCATCGAGTTCAGCAGCGTCATTTAGACGATCCGCGCCTGCCGTGACCAGCGCTTTGCTCCATGCACAATAACGCGGAAGCATGTTTTCGCAATCAGCGCCTTTTAGTGATCCAATAACTTTCGATTTGAGATCATCGTACGTAATTTCTTCATCAACCCCATGCAACGATGTCGTCAAAGTCCGAATATCTTCGTCCGACAAAACAAACGGTACAGCGCCAGAGGCCGAATCTAATTTTGCTGACAACGCTTCGATTTTTGAAAGATTTTTGGATTCGTACTTCGCGCCAGTCTCGGGTATGCCTTTAAGAATGGCGATACCCTGATCGATCTTTGCGCGCGTATCCAAAACAGGGCTGCCATTGCGTTTGCTATACGCCTCTGAAAGCACTTTATCGCCGCATGCGTCGATTGCGCCACCCGTCGCATTTCCTTGAGATGTTAAGGCATTTAACTGAGCCCGCAAATCTTCGTCGCCTCTTAACGCGTCGATCAGATCTGCCAGACGTGAATTTTGCACTTCTGCCTTCACGACATCCACGGCATTGTTTTCGGTTGCATTTTCCGGGTGACTCGAACAACTCGCGACCAATATAGCTGCTACGCAGCACAAGTATTTTTTCATCTAATTCTCCACTCGAAGAACGTACACATCGTGTGCCGTTGGAACGCGTTTGTACCGACAAATCGACCGCATAGGTTAATTTTCGAGGCTCTCCACGTCTCATTTGACACAACGCAGCATGCCTCTCTTTTTATTGCAAAAAATAATCGACGCCAGCACACAAAATCTGAGGAGAACAAATCTCTTTTTGAAGTTCTATCGGAACGAACAAAGCGTACAAAGGCGCGGCGTATCTGCCGCAGGCAGATAGCGCGCCCCGTGCCGTATTGCCATAAGGCAATAGGCACGGCAACCAAAGCACGAACAAAAATACGTGACGCTCTATTCTGCAGCAGGCTCAGAACTCTTGCTCTCAGCAGGCACAAAAATCTCTTTCACGGCAGAAGGCTGCTGAGGCTTTTTGATTTCGGGTTCACTCACTTTAAGCAAGATTGACGGAAACTTCGTCACATCAACCCCGACGCCTTCAGGGAGATTTGGAACGAGGATTTCATTCGGTCTAAGCAAACGAGCGTGCGTGGACTGAGCGTCATCCTGTGAAGCATCAATCGTGACAAAAAGGTGTGCCGTATCAATTTTAGAGAGGGAGGCTTCGTCGCCCACGAGTGTGAGATCGACGGTAGCAGGCACGAGTTCATGGTTTTTAGTGAGATTGAGCGGCACGATTGGAACGCCCAAAACCACATGTTGTGTAGCTTTAGAGACGATATTAATGGTCACTTCGACGCGATTTGACGTGACAGCCTGAACGCCTGTGTTGTTGAGGAGGGCCCAACGTTGCACCGAAAACGTCGAAGCTTTCCCCGTCAGGTCGATCGGCTCAATAGCGAGCTGTGAAGTTTCATCGACCAGCGACTTTGCACCAAGAATCTCAATTTCGGCGGGATTGAGGCGCACTTCACCAAGCTGAAAACCAGGCGCGAGTTCGCCAGTGAAGGCGTGATCCGTCTTAATGGGCACGGTACGTCGCGCGATTGGTTCAAGATTTATGTTTATAAACTCTGGGTTAAAACGCTCGACTTTGACGCCATCGGGCATGGACAACATCTCGCTTTTTAGCGTGAGCTGTACGTTTCCGTTATGCGCAGAAGGTGAAATAGACAGCGTACCGAGGTCATCGCGAGAGAGCTGACTGAGGCGTGATGCACGACCGTAAACTTTGACATCGACCTTTTTGGCGACGCTGTTTCCAGTAAGCGCATAACCATCGGGGATTTTCACCTCAACGGGGATCTCATCGAACGTCATGGTCATGTTGCGATCGCCAACCACGACGAAGAAAAGGCCCAGTGCACAGATGAGGGCAATACCTTTTTGTGGAAGATTCGAACGAAGCCTATCTCCAAACGACCTTTTTTTGCGGCGGAACAATTCCTGCGTCTGACTGATGTTCGGTATTTTTGTATTCATAGCAACGGATCGACTTCTTTACATTATATATACGGTGCATTTGCTCGCGAAGGTACGCAAGCGAGTTTGCGTGTCGTCGGAGGGGATGACGTGCCGTTTCGGAAGCTCACAAGCCTGAGATGAGACGTGTGGTGTTCGGAGCCTACGAAACGCGATGAAAATCAGCGATGTTTTGACGTTTTCATGAGTTTTCGAATGCGCTGCATGGTAGACGGTGTGTAATCATCATTTTGACTTTCTTTGCCGGCGCTTACGAACAATTTGTGGAGCTCCCCTCGGAGCGCTTCAGGCGTAAGCTTGCGCATCAATTTTTCATTGTGCGCAATGGAAATTGCGCCCGTCTCTTCTGACACTACGACGATGACAGCATCCGTTGACTCGCTCAAACCAATTGCGGCTCGATGACGTGTGCCCAGCGTTTTATCGATTTTGTCGTTCGCCGAAAGTGGCAAAAAACATGCGGCACTATCGATACGGTGATGACGAATGATGACGGCACCGTCGTGCGTCGGATTCGCTTTGTACGGAATGAATAGTGCGACCAGCAGTTCTTTCGTGATCTCGGCGTCAACGCGAACGCCCTCGACCATGTACTGATCGAGTTTTGCATCCATTTCGATCGCAATCAGGGCGCCGATGCGTTTGTCGCTTAAGATAGAAGCTGCCTTAACGATCTCCTCAATTGGTGAAGCCCCAAGCGTCGTATTACTTGCACTTGCCGCCAATTGTCCCGAACGACCGAACTGACTCAAACCACGACGGATATCTTCCTGAAAAATAATGACAACAATCAGAACGATACTACCGATGAATTTTTCGATCGCCCAATTGACAGTTGCCAGATCCAAAACCTGCGGCTTTGAAAGGAAGTACAAGATGGCAAAGATCACGAGACCGATCAAAATCTGCATCGCCTTCGTGCCGCGGATCAGCATAAAAATCTGGTAAATCAAGTACCAGATGATTGCGATATCCAATATCGCCAACAGCATGTTCTTTGCGGAATAATCGTACAAGTTCGAGAAAAACTGCTCTAACATTTTGTTTTCATCCAGTACCCAGACAACCCCCAACACAAGACGTCGTGCATCACGGCAAACGCCCCAGCCTAAACGCGCATTATAGGACTTATTCTAATTAATAAACACAACGAACGCGGATTAAAAATACAACAAACGCAGATTTTTTATCCGTATCCGAACCATCACCACATCCACGGCAAAATGAAAAATAAGAGTCCCCAAAGCTTAAACCGATGTCGATTTGATCTCATCATTGTCCCAAGTACGCATCGCATTAAATAACCAAACGGAGAATAGCGCGGGCGGGCGTTGCGTTGAAAAGCGTTTAGGGGTAAATTTACACGTCATTTTTTGGGCCACCCCCCAGGCCTATCTTATGCTCCCGGAGTCAGATAAATATGCGTTTTGAGGATTTTGTCGGTTTACGCTACCTAATGGCGAAACGCGACCGTAATATGCTTAGCGTAATCACGCTCATCAGCGTGGGCGGCGTTGCTGTTGGCGTCATGGCGTTGATCGTCGTTTTGAGTGTTATGGGGGGCTTCGAAGCAGACTTCAGAAAAAAAATTATCGGCTCTAAAGCTCACGTCGTCGTCAGTGCCCAAGAGGGATACCTCGAAAATTACAACGAAATCGCCGAACGCATTCTTAAAGTTGATCGCGTCAAAGGCGTCAACGCTTACGTCGAAGCAGAAGTCATGCTCAACTCTCCGACGAATTTGCAGGTCGCAGTAATCCGAGGCGTCAACTACAAAGCCATCACAACGACGACTGAACTCGCGGATTACATGGAAGAGGGCAAACTCTCGTACCTCGACAATCCCGATCTACTACCGAGCGTTACAATGGGCGGCGTCTCTATCCGACGTGGTAGCATGACGATCCAAAGCGACAGCGAAGACGGCGAGCTAACCCCAGAAAGACTGCAGGCACACGAACGCGCCGGCGCTAAAGCAGCCATTTCTTTTACCGGCAACAAACACGGACATTGGGTCGCCGAAAAAATACCGGCTACGAAAAACAGCCAAATCGAAATGATCGATGGCATTCCCGTGCCAACGGAACCGCCCGAGATCATTGTCGAACAAGAGCTGCTCCCCCAAAAAGCTAAAAAACAGGAAGTCGAAACGACACGACCCAATCAACCGGCGATGGAGGATTTAAGCGAAGAAGATCGCCTCCTTCTCGAAGAAATCGGAGAAGACCGTTGGGTTACAGACGATGCACCGCGTCGCCCCGCCATGCTTCCCATGGGCGGTGAAGAAAAATTCGACCGCGAACCAAACGCTGAACTCGTGGGCGTCACAACACAAAAACGCACCATGAAAGCCATGCCCGGCCTCACCTCCGATGATGTGGGCGTCCGCCGCGTCGGCGGCATTATCCTCGGCCGTGGACTCAAAACGAATCTCGCAATGTACTTGGGCGGTGAACTCAACGTCATGAGCCCAACCGGTGATGTCGGCCCTGCTGGTGGTCTTCCCAAAAGCCGTCCGTTCAAACTCGTCGGCTCGTACTACTCCGGCATGTTCGATTTCGACGCAAAAATGGGATACATCTCTATGAGTGACGCTCAGTCTCTCCTCGGCATCGGAGACCGCGCCACAGGCATCGACGTTCTGTGCAACACCCTCGAAGATAGCGTGGCCGTGCGAGATGCCATCGCCGAAGAACTCAAGGATGTCCCCAACATTAAAGTTGACGACTGGAAGGCGCTTAACTCAAGCCTCTTTGACGCAATCATGCTCGAAAAAGTCGCCATGTTCACAATCCTCACCTCGATCATTTTGGTGGCATCTTTCAATATTCTATGCCTCCTCATTATGATGGTCATCGAAAAGGCTCGCGAAATCGCCATCCTCAAAGCCATGGGAACGTCAACAGGCAGCATCATTCGCATCTTCGTCGTTCAGGGAGCCCTCATCGGCGCGCTCGGCACAGTAATCGGACTCATTCTCGGCTTGGGCGTCTGCGGCCTCATCTCCAGTCTCGGACTCAAACTCCCCGGCGGCGTGTATTACATCACGGTCATTCCCGTGACGGTCGTCCCCGCTGAAGTCATTTTGATCTGCCTGGCTTCCATGGCCATCAGCCTTTTGGCTACCGTTCTTCCAAGCATCATGGCGGTTCGCCTCAATCCTTGCGAAGGACTTAGACACGAATAATAAACTTATTTCTTAATAACATCTCAAATTACTTCTTCTATACTTAGGAGGGGAAGGCCTTCCCCTGAGCGGCTATTGCCTTTTCAAAAGGCGTTGACCAACTATGACCAAGAAGTTTTTTGCCAACCCCATCGCGTACGTGAGCACGCATAATTCAACAAACAAAATACGCCTTTTGCTGCGGCAATACGCCGCTACCCCTTCGATGCCTGCGGCGCGCTAACGTAATGAATACGCTCGCTTTGGAGGGAACAAAAGACACAGGTGTGTGGTTATACGATCGTTGACTACACGCCGAGAGCTTGCCAATATTGGCTTTTTCGAGTAGGGAAGCGCGGGAATATCGGCTTTTTTAGCGAAGCTGGTGCGATACGGAGATTGCATAACGGATGTGGAACATATCGGGCGGCAATGCCCTAGCAATACAAATCATGGATCTCGAAAGAGAATTCTTGCACGAAGGCAAAACCCTGCAAGTTCTTCGAGGTATCAATTTAACACTCGAACCCGCATCTATGGTTAGTATCCGAGGACGGAGTGGTGCCGGCAAATCAACGTTCCTCCATCTTTTGGCAACACTAGACAGACCGACGCGTGGCAGCATTCTATTCGACCATCTAAACGTCTTTTCCATGACGCCGACCCAACTTGCTCGCTTTCGAAACGAAAATATCGGACTCATGTTTCAGTTTCACCATCTGTTGAGCGAGTTCACAGCACTCGAAAACGTGATGATGCCTGCATTGATTCACCGAGAATCACAAAGTGATGCCAAAAAACGTGCAGAAGAACTTTTGGATCGCGTGGGGCTACTCAATCGTGGCTCGCACAAACCTGGTGAATTGTCAGGTGGTGAACAACAACGCGTTGCGTTGGCGCGCGCACTTATGATGTGCCCCGGCGTCCTTTTGGCAGACGAACCAACAGGTAACTTAGACCAAAATACCGGTACAGGCATTCACGACCTTTTCAAAGAGCTCAACGAAACCCTCAAGCTCAGCATTATTATCGTCACGCATGACGAAGTTTTGGCCCGCAAAATGCCGCGCCGCCTCATCATGAAAGATGGCCTCCTCTACGAAGCGACAGAAAACGAAATCGATCCACCGCTTTCGAGATGATGTTCCTTTCTACGCACTAAAAATTCTTTAAAACGACAAATTTACGGCATAAAATGCTATTATATACTCACAAGATCGAAAAAATATTAACAACCGAATCGAGTGAACCTTCGCAGAAGGGAGCGTGTTCATGAGCGGACGAACGATACGCTGTGCGCTGTTTGCGCTTCTAACCATATTCAGTTTTGTTCCCTGTGCACAGGCTCAGACGGTTTTGTTCCCTAAAGTAGAAGGTGAGATCGTCGACGAAATCCGCCTCGATGGCAACAAACGCAATGCTGACGAAGACTTGCTGTACTACATCAAACAGCGTCGTGGCGGTCCTCTCGATTTGGCTACGGTCAGCGCTGACGTCAAACGCCTCTACAAAATGAAGCTTTATGACGACATTCAAGTCGACTTCAATGTCGAAGCCGGACGCAATGTCCTCACCTACACTTTCGTCGAAAAACCCAGTGTTGCTTCATTCCTCTTCGAAGGTAACAGCCAGGTCAGCTTCGATGACCTCAAAGAGGTTGTCGATCTCAAAATCGCGACCCCACTCGATATCGACAAAATCAATTCGAACGTTGCAAAAATTAAAGCCCACTACGACAAAGAAGGCTACTTTCTCGCCGAGGTCACAAGCGAAATCCGTGATCGCGAAGATGGCGATAAAGACATCGTCTTCAAAATTCATGAGTACGACAAAGTCAAAGTCCGCAAGATCACCATCCTCGGCAATAAAGCCCTCACCGAACAAGATATCAAAGAACATATCTTTACGCGTGAAGCTTCACTCATCGGTATGCTGATGGGGGCCGGTGAATACAAAGACGAAGAGTTTAAACACGATCTCCAACGCATCGCCGCGTGGTACTCCGAAAATGGCTACCCAGATGCTCACGTCGTCGACAGCCAGATTCAACTCTCCGAAGACAGACGCTCAATGTACATCACCTTCAAAGTCGAAGAAGGCGAATATACCTCGATCGATGCCGTTGACATCGACGGCGAAGATATCGAAGAAAGCGAAATGGAAGAGCTTAAAAAACTCGTTTCGCTTCAACATGGCCAGGGCTTCAAACTTTCACAGCTGTTTGATGACGTAAAAAGTATTCAAGAATACTACGGCAACCGCGGTTATGCCTACGCCCAAGTCGAGCCTCGACGCCGCCTCGGTACGACGCCCAACTCGCTATCCATTGGCTTTTATGTCACTAAAGGTCGCCCCGTGCACATCGGCCGCATTGACATTGTGGGCAACCGTAAAACAGAAGATAAAGTCATTCGACGTGAAGTGCTGATCAAAGAAGGTGAGCTCTACAACGCCGCTCGCGTCACAATGAGTGAAGCGAGTATCCAACGTACTGGCTACTTTGAAAAGGTCAGTGTCACAACCGAAGCTGCCAAAGAAGCTGACACGATCAATGTCATGATCGAAGTTACGGAACGCTCTACGGGACAGTTCCAGGTTGGAGCTGGTTTCAGCTCAACCGAGTCTTTCATCGGTACACTTCAGATCTCGTACGACAACTTCCTGGGACGCGGCCACTTCTTATCCGCTCAGGCCACGTTGTCTAAACTTAGACAGTTGTTCAACTTCCAGTTCTTCGATCCGTACTTCCTCGATTCGAACTGGCGTTTCAGACTCTCTTTGTTCAACTACGAATATGTCTACACCGACTTTACGCGAGAATCGTACGGCGGTTCGCTCGGCTTTGGTTATCCGCTTACGCGCGACCTCATGCTCGACTTGGCTTACACCATCGAAAATGTCGACGTCTCGACAGCCTCTTTCGGCTCAAAACAACGTAATCTCGGGCCAATTCTCGATGGCGGCTTAACAAGTGCTTTCAACGTCACACTCACATGGGATCGCCGAAACAACCGATTGCTCCCAACCAAAGGTTGGATGATCCTCGGCTCCATCGACTACGCAGACGAATACTTCGGCAGCGAAAATGAATACGTCCGATTTATTGGTAAAGCGCGTGCCTATATCCCCATCATTTGGGATATCGTCCTCAAGTTTAACCTCGAAATGGGCTACATCGCTGACTGGAACGCCAACGGCAAAGAAGTCCCCATCTTCGAACGCTTCTTCGTCGGTGGTCCGAATTCGGTCCGCGGCTTCGAACGCTCAAGTTTAGGCCCCTCACGCTCATTCACGACGAATGTCACGGATCCGACTTCAACGCTCACCAACTTCCAGATCGGTGGTAACAAACAAATCGTGTTTAACGCCGAGCTCGAAGTGCCGATCCTCAAATCCATGGGCATCAGCGGCGTTGTCTTCTTTGATATGGGCAATGCCTACAACGAAGATCAAGATCTGTCCTTCAAGATCGACTGGTTTGCAGATCCTGAAGACTACGACTCCGTTTTACGAAGCGCCATGGGCTTCGGTTTCAGATGGATGAGCCCGATGGGCTTACTCCGCTTCGAATGGGGTTTCCCGCTCTCACCAAAGAAAAACGAAGACACCGTTGTGTTTGAATTTAGTATTGGTAACGCCTTCTAAACGTGTATTTTTCAACAACTTTTACACAAATTATTTCATCTCAATTGAGTACCCTGTTTGTTGATGCATTAAACAACGCGCCAAAGGACAACGGCAACGATTTGAGGAAGCAAGCGAGCTGCGAAGGACGAAGTCCAAACGCAAGAACGCGTAGCTGACGAAAAGGTGCCGTTTGGCCAAAGGCGCAGAGGGGGTAGCGGCGTATCGACAAGTCCCCAAACCATAAAATTGAGCGCGAAACGCGAAGTAGGTAAAAATATTTTATTGGGACTTGTCGATAGACGCTCAGGGGGACACTCCCCCCACAAAAAAAATTTCAATTGAGGAATAAAAATCAAAAAGTTGTTTTTTAGCTTTGTCATAAAGCCACTGCGCCGAGGACTTCATTGATGCAAAAACTTGGTACAATAAAGTTTTTAGGCGTAAACAGTTATTCTACAAGAAAATTTTGACTTTTTAAATTTGCGTGTTCCAAATGACATCTTGCGTCAAAACAAGAAATGGTATAAGGGCGCGCGCGCTCTTTTGTGAGCTATAAACCTGTGTGTTAAGCGTCGGGGGAACGCTGCTTATCAAATAAGGAGAATTTTTTTAAAATGCGTGAAATGAACCTTCTTTCCAAACGTGCTTTGATCGTCCTCGCCTCCATGGGTCTTCTCACCTTTGCTGGCTGCGACGCTAGAAAAGGAAACCAGCAGGCTGTTGCACCTGCCGCAGCGCCTGTTGCTGCTGCTCCCGCAGCCCCTGACGCCGCTGCTGCTCCCGCAGCCCCTGCCGCTGCTGCTCCCGCAGTTGCTGCTCCTTCAATCATTGGTGATATCGCCGCTGCTGCTGATGCTGTCGTTGCAGGCGCTGCTGATGCTGCAGACACTGTTGTTGATGCTGCCGCTGAAGCTGCAGGCGCTGCCGCTGAAACTATCGTCGATGCCGCTGAAGCCGCTGCTGCGGTTGTTGCGCCCCTCGATCCCAGTGCAGCCATTGACCTCGCCACGCTCACGCCCGCACTCCTCAACATCGATGCTCTTCCCGTCAAAGGTAACCCCAATGCGAAAGTCACGATCGTTGAATTCAGCGATTATGAATGCCCCTTCTGCAGCCGCGTTGAACCCACGGTCAAACAGATCCTCGATGCCTATCCGAACGATGTCCGCGTCGCTTTCATCAACGCTCCGCTTCCCTTCCATCAGAACGCTCTTCCCGCTGCAAAAGCTGCTGTCGCTGCTATGAAACTCGGCGGTAAAGATGCTTACTGGAAAATGCACGACAAACTCTTCGCAAACCAGAAAGCTCTTACGATGGACAACTTCAAAGCGTTCGCTGCTGAAATCGGTATCGATGCCGCTGCTTTCGAAGTTGCTATGAATAGCTCCGAAGTCGCCAACTACGTCGCTCAGGGCCAAAAAGCTGCTCAAGATGCCGGCGTCAATGGTACCCCCTCCTTCTCCATCAACGGCGTCCAGTTCGTTGGTGCTCAGCCCTTCGATAACTTCAAAAGAGCAATCGATGCTGAAATTGAACGTGCCAATGGCCTCGCTACACAGTGCAACATCGCTGGCGATGCCCTCTACAAACAGGCTGTCAAAAAAGCTCCGAAACCCCAGAGCGAAATGCGCGCTTACATTGATATCGAGAACGCTCCTGTCCTCGGCGATGCCAACGCTCCTGTTACAATCATAGAGTTCACGGACTTCCAGTGCCCGTTCTGCTCCCGTGCCAACAACACGATCCACGAACTCCTCGACAAAAACCCCGGCAAAGCTAAACTCGTCTTCCGTAGCTATCCGCTTCCGTTCCACGACAAAGCTCAGCTCGCCCACCAGGCCGCCGAAGCTGCTAAAGCCCAAGGCAAATTCTGGGAGTACTACGATCTCCTCTTCGCCAATCAGCAGAAACTCGATCGCGATAGCCTCATCGCTTTCGCAAAACAGATTGGCCTCAATGAAGTCAAATTCATCGCCGATATGGACTCTGCTGCCGCCGCCACCGCCGTTAAGAACGACCTCGAACTCGGCTCCAAAGCTGGTGTCAATGGTACGCCCCACTTCCTCATCAACGGCCGCGTCCTGAGCGGTGCTCAGCCTCTCGACGCCTTCCAGAGCGCCCTCAATGCTGAACTCGAAACAGCCAATAAACTCATCGCCGCTGGTACGCCCGCTGCCCAGGTTTACAAAGCTGTCGTCGATGCCGAAAATGCCGGTGACAACGCCAATCCTTGCGAATAATCTTACCTGATTTCGCTTAAAAGCCCGCCCTATGCGGGCTTTTTCTTTTTATTCCCAACCCTAATTGCTAAAAATGATTCCCAACCTTCTATGCCAAAAGCAGCGATACCCATTCTGTACCCTAAGTTTCATGCTGGAAATTTGACATCCTGCAAAAGAATTTGCTTTTTTTATGCGTGTGCTCCAAATAACATCTTGCGTCAAGACAACTTGTAATAAAGGGGCGCGCTCTTTTGTGAGCTTTAAACTTGTGTGAAGCGTCAAAGATTACGCTGCTTATCTAATATGGAGATTGCTTTTAAAAATGCGTCAAATGAATCCTCTTTTTAAACGTGCCCTACTCATCCTCGCGGCTATGAGTTTTATCACCTTCGCAGGTTGCAAAGCTAGAAAACTTAATAATTTCCCCCATTCGGAAGTCGCTGTCGATGTCGCCGCTGTCACCCCTTCACTCCTCAATGTCAACGCCCTTCCCATCAAAGGTAACCCCGATGCGAAGATCACAATCGTTGAATTCAGTGATTACGAATGCCCCTTCTGCAGCCGCGTTGAGCCTACGGTCGAACAGATCCTCAATGCCTACCCCAATGATGTACGCATCGCTTTCATCAACGCTCCGCTTCCCTTCCATAAAAACGCGCTCCCCGCTGCGAAAGCCGCTGTCGCTGCTATGAAACTTGGCGGACACGCTGCCTACTGGAAAATGCACGAAAAACTCTTCGCTAACCAGAAAGCACTCACCGTGGATAACTTCAAATCATTCGCTACAAGCATCGGCCTCGACGCCGCTGCTTTCGAAGCTGCTATGAATAGCCCCGAAGTTGCCAACTATGTCGCTCAAGGCCAAAAAGCCGCTCAAGAAGCTGGCGTTAATGGTACCCCCTCCTTCTCTATCAACGGCGTCCAGTTAGTCGGTGCTCAGCCCTTCAAAAACTTCCAAAATGCAATCGATGCTGAAATTGCACGTACCAATGACCTCGCGGCTAAATGTAATCTCTCTGGCGATGCCCTCTACAAACAGGCTGTCAAAAAAGCTCCGAAACCCCAAAGCGAAAGACGCGCTTACGTCGATATCGCAAACGCCCCTGTCCTCGGCGATGCCAACGCTCCTGTCACTATCGTAGAGTTCACAGACTTCCAGTGCCCCTACTGCTCCAAAGCAAATACCACGGTCCACGAACTCATCAAGAACAACCCCGGCAAAGCTAAACTCGTCTTCCGTAGCTATCCGCTTCCGTTCCACGACAAAGCTCAGCTCGCCCACCAGGCCGCCGAAGCCGCAAAAGCCCAAGGCAAGTTCTGGGAGTACTATGATCTCCTCTTCGCCAACCAAAAAACACTCGATCGCGATAACCTCATCGGCTTCGCAAAACAACTCGGCCTCGATGAAGCGAAATTCATCACCGATATGGACTCAGCTGCCTCCGCCGCCGCTGTTAAGAGCGACCTCGAACTCGGCTCCAAAGCCGGTGTCAATGGTACGCCCCACTTCCTCATCAACGGCCGCGTCCTGAGCGGTGCTCAGCCTCTCGAAGCATTCCAAAATGCCCTCAATGCTGAACTCGAAACAGCTAACAAACTCATCGCCGCTGGTACGCCCGTTGCCCAGGTTTATAAAGCTGTCGTCGATGCCGATAGCGCTGGCGAAAGTAACAATCCCTGCGATTAATCTTACCTGATTGCGCTCAAAAGCCCGCTCCATGCGGGCTTTTTTCGTTTTTATTCGCAATCTTCAAAGGGGGGAAGTCTCCCCCTGAGCGGCTATTTGCTCCGCAAATACGCCGCTACCCCCTCGCATACCCCCAAACCAACTGCACAAATTACTTTGTCACCCAGCGCGAATTATATAAACTCCCCTAACGATATATTTCAGCGGCTTCGTTCGTTAGACTATATTCAATCACACTTCATTTTATCATTTCTACAACGACACAGATACGCAACATGACTGATCCATCTTTGCTTCGACTCTTAGACGACGCTTGGAATCTTTCTGCCAACGCCATCACACGCCTGTCCGGCGGCAATATTAACGAAACTTTTGCTGTAGATGATAATGCCATCCTACAGTGGCTCAACCCCATCTTTGGCTCAGCTGTCAACGACGACATCGCAGCGCTCGTGCCAACACTCAAAATACACGGCGTGCCCGTTCCAGAACTCATTAAGACGAAATATGGCCAATTTTGGTACGATGGAACACGCGTCGGCGCAAAACCTGGAACCTGGCGCCTCATGACAAAATTGCCCGGTCAGTCTCTCATGGCCGTGCAGTCCATGCCCCAAATTCGCTCCCTCGCAACCATGCTCGCACGCTTTCATGCCGCATTCGTCAATACCCACTACCAGTTCCAACATACGCGCGGCTTCGCACACAACTTCGATCGCCATTGGCAAGCCTTCGACCAGGCCTACGAAACCCATAAGCGCCACCCCGTTTGGGGCGAAGTCCATTTTCTGCGCGAAAAAATTGAACACCTCCGCTCTTTTATTCGCCCCGAAAAATCACTCGTTACCGAAACCAAACGCATCATTCACGGTGATCCCAAATGCGCTAATTTCTTGTTCCTACAAGACGAAGTCTGCGGCGTCATCGATTTGGATACCATGACTTGGTCCTCCGTATCCTGCGATATCGGCGACGCAATACGCTCTTGGTGCAACGCTCACTCCGAAAACGATCCCCCCGAATTTTTGACCGAATACGCACGTGAAGCACTCGGCATCTACCTCGAAAATACCCCATTCCTCACGCGAGAAGAACGCGATGCCCTCCCCGGTTCCGCCCCTTGTATCGCGCTTGAACTCGGTATCCGCTTCGCTCGAGACGCCCTCTGCGAAGACTATTTCGGTTTTGATCCGCAAATTGGACACGCAAAACACAGCCTCCTTCGCGCCCAAAACCAGGTTGAACTTGCCAGTCAAATGCTCATGGATACAACTTGCTAGTTGCCTATCCCCCGTTAAGCCCAACGCAATCCTCGTTTTCACTAAATGTTATTGTTGAAGCGCCGCAGGCCTGAAGGGGTAGCGGCGTATCAGCTTCGCCAAAGGTCTAGTAAAAAAGCAAGCATAACAAAAATGTACCTTTGGCGAAGCTGATAGACGCTCAGGGGGACACCACCCCCTCCTTATTTTAATGACTGAAATGCTCATGCCAACGACTTTGCCCCCTAAAGACACGCGACACGCCGTTTATAGCGGCACTTTCGACCCGCCAACCTTCGGTCACGAAGATATCATTCGACGCGCCGCCGCCATGTTCGAACACATCACCGTGACGATCGCCGACAATACGGCCAAAGCCAAACTCTTCACCCTCGACGAGCGTATCGGCTTTCTCAAATCTGCGCTTCAAGATCTCGACAACGTTACAGTCGCATCGTGTAGTGGTCTCCTCGTCAACTATTGCAATGAGATCGGCGCTCGCGTGATTGTGCGCGGACTACGCTCAAACGCTGACTTCAATTACGAATTTCAAATGGCACTCGTAAACCGCGAACTCGCGCCGCATATCGAAACGGTCTTCCTCATCGCGGCAAACGACAAAATGTTTCTCTCAAGCTCCGTCGTCCGCGAACTCGCTTCTTTCGGTCACCCCGTCGACGCCTACGTCACCCCTGATGTTGCAAACGCCATCCATCTCAAATTCCACGGTTAAGCTCATGGACAACAAACACTTCCTCGAAAATAGATTGAACCTCCTCGCTGAGCTCTGTACCTACGCCGCTCAATCCGACAAAACCTCTGTGATACGCTGCCTCAATGACATCGCAGCGCTCGATAACGCATCGGGCGATGACGTCGCCTTTACGAGGCTCGTCAAAGACTTTCAGCTCTCCGCCTTCGAAGCAAACGTCGTCTTCATGGCACTCGCGCCAACACTCGACGCTTCCTTCAAACAAAAAATCATCGATATCCGACGTAACTTCGCTCTCGCAAACGTCGATGTCGGCTTGTGTATTGAGCTCTTCAGCGCTGACTTCGCATCAAAGATCGACAACCGAGCCGCCTTTCTCCCGACGGCCAAACTCATGCAAAATCACCTGATCGAACTTAAAACAAAGCCCGGCGCTGATCCGCAGCTCAACGAAATGATCGTCACGCTCCCGTCGCGCATCGTCGCTTGTATCCTCGAACAGGAATGCGACTTACAACTCGATGGCTTCAGTCGACTCCTCTGGCCTAAAACATCCCTCGATCAAGTCATGCTCTCCGCTAAACAACAATCGCAGGTCATGTCCATCGTTTCGCAATACGAACATTACCTCGATCTCAAAAAACAATGGAACTTTGACGAAATCGGAACGGGCGGACGAAACCTCATTCTCCTCTTCGCAGGCGCTTCCGGCACAGGCAAAACCCTACTCGCACACGCAATCGCTAAATCACTCAATCGCCCCCTACTCCTCGTCGATGCACACGAATTAGAAGCTTACCGAAATCTTACCGACAACCTCGATATTCTCTTGCGCGAAGCGAGGCTCCAGCGAGCTGTACTTTTGTTTGATGATTGCGAACTCCTATTCGCGAACCGAACTCAGGGAAACAGAGATCTGCCCCTTCTACTTGCAGCACTCGACGCGTACGAAGGACTCGTCGTCCTCACGACAAATATTCCTACGGCGCTCGACCCGGCACTCGATAGACGCATTACCCTGCAGATCGATTTCGATATTCCTTCGGCTCCACTGCGTGAAAAAATTTGGCGCCTTCACCTCCCTCAACAACTCCCCCTCGCTGAAGACGTCGATCTCCCTCACCTCGCCGAAAAATACGAATTCGCCGGCGGTACCATCCGAAACGCCATCGCCGTCGCCATGAACAAAGCCCTCTCCGACGCGGCACTCAACAACACTCAGCTATCCGTCAACATGAACATGCTCGACGACGCTGCCAAAACCCAAATTCGAAACAAAATTAAAAAACTCGCAGATAAAACGCGAACGACACTTACACTCGAAGACCTCGTCCTGCCCAAAAAACTCAAAGAACAGCTCAGAAGTATCATCGCCTCTGTCCGAAATCGACGAAAAATCTTCGAAGAATGGGGCTTCGGTGAAAAACTCTCAACCGGACGCGGACTCTGCGTCCTCTTCCGGGGCGACTCCGGTACGGGTAAAACGCTCTCTGCCGAAATCATTTCTAACGAACTCGGCATGACCCTCTACCGCGTTCGTATCCCCGCCATCATGTCCAAATACGTCGGCGAAACCGAAAAGAACCTCGAAAAATGCTTCCGCGAAGCCGCTGCTTCTGGCGCCGTTCTCCTCTTCGACGAAGCTGACTCCATCTTCTCAAAACGTACCGAAGTCAAAGACGCGAACGACCGCTACTCAAACATGGAAGTCAACCTGCTCCTCCAAGAAGTCGAACGCTTCCAAGGCATCGTCATCCTTACCACAAACCTCGATGCCGCAATCGATGACGCCTTCGAACGAAGACTCAACCACAAACTTGACTTTCCCTTCCCAGAACCACGCGATCGAGCCCGTATCTGGAAACGCCTCCTCCCCAAACAAGCTCCACTCGGCGATGACATCGACTTCGAAGTTCTCGGCAAAGATTTTGAACTCGCGGGCGGTAACATCAAAAATGCCGTCATCCGCGCTGCTTATCGCGCCGCAGAACACAAAACACGCATCGATATGGATCTCCTCGAAGCCTGCGGTCTCCAGGAGTATCGCGAAATGGGCAAACTCGTGCCCAACCGCCGCAATCCCTGGGACGAAAAATGATCCACCCCAACTGCCGAGCTTTTATCCAAGCTCTCCTGCCTGACGACATTTCGGAAGAAACACTCCACAACGCACGCTCGTGCGCAATTGAGCCGCTCGTCCGAAATGTTCTCCAACGCTCAGACACGCCTTTCGATCTCAAACTTGCTGCGAATGTCGCGCTCTACTGGACAACCCTTCGCATCGCGCTTGACGCACTCGCGACTACACCCGTCATCGTACTCAAAGGTATGCCTCTGGCACGCCGACTCTTCGACGACGAGTTACTACGCGAATCCACTGACGTCGACCTCTGGATTGATCCGTCCAGCCTACAACAGGCCGACGCAGCTCTCAAATCGATCGGTTACACCCCAACCCCCGTCATCCGATCGTGGGCTACCAACCAGGTGCTCTACGTCGATCAAACGGGCAGGCGCCTCCCCATCGAACTTCATTGGGCACTCACGCAGCCCCCCCTCCGTGCGCCTTCTTTCCAACAAGCCTGGAACCAATGTCTCTCCGTCTCGGCACACGGCCTCACATGGCACGAACTCTCCGACGATCACACGTGGATTGCCCTCCTTTTCCACATGCTTCAACACGTCTTCGCCATCAAACCCTGGCTAGACCTCGCTCAAGCCGCCTCAGTCCTGCACATTAATCCCGTGAGCCTCCGCCGCTTCGGCCTCTCACACATCCATGCCATCGTGCTAAATGCCGTCTCCTTCGACGCCCAACCCACAGGCCTCACACGCCTCATACGCCGCTTCTACGACAACTTACTCATGACCAATCGCGGACATCTCATTTTCGGACAGCATTCCAGCCTCGAAGCCGCCGCCGGTGCCCTTTCCCGCGCCACTTCCATGCTCCTCCTCGACGGATTTCTCTATCGCGCTTATATACTCGCTTTTTATACTTTCCTCGGCATCGATATTTTGCGCTCCAAACTTAAATACTAATACGCCCCCTTACATTTTCATGTTTTGGGGCGCGTCTTTTCGCTACGCTCAATACGACGCACCGTTCGGGCTTTTCGCTTCGCTCAATACGCCCGAACACTTTATATCATTCCTATTTGTATTATTTAGATTGTAAAGGCATCTCTTTTAAAAGCAAATCAAACACTGTTTTCGTTGATTTATAAAGCGGTGAGCTGTCCTTTTTTGTTGGTTCTATACAAAATACTTGCCCTTTGACATCTCTAATTTCAACAGAATCTTTCCATAATTCTAACCGCGATCTTGTCTTATGGCTTTCGTATCGCGTAATCTTTTTATCACGCAAAAAAACAACGCGTGTTTCAGGAAGATGATTGCGTTGTAAGATAATGAAATCCGGAAAGATATTGATCAACACACGATGACTCTTCTGTACCATTCCTACAATAAAACAAATAAATAAGAACAAACTATAAAATCCAATGACGAGTATCGCGACAGCAATCGTATCGGGAGGGAGTTTGTCGATTGTCAAATGTTCTTTGTAAGCAATGCCAAGCAAGATTCCAAGCACAACCGCAGCAAAGATACACCCTCCAACTACAACAGAAAGCATACTATCGGCGTAATTAAAAAAAGAAAGCGTTTGGGTAGTAGGTTCTGAACAAGATTCCCATTTAAAACCCTTAGGAAGCTTTATTTGCATAATAGGCTCACGAGCGAGTGTATAGCCTCGTTGGGCATATTCAGAGAGGAGACGCTCAGTTGCAATATTAGAAGCCGCGTCAGCATAATCAAACTCAAGTTGTTTAGGACTCGGTTTGGACGGCATTTCTTTGCCGAAAAATTTTGCCTCCAGAATACCACGCAAATACTCTACATTTTCGTGACTTTCCTTCATGGGCATATAAACCCCAACAGAACGGGAATAAATCACAATATAATACGTAGGTTCGTCTGATTTTCCCCAATTATTTCTGTTACGCGGAAGATTTTCAGTGACATGAATACTCGTTTCATTCGGATCTCGCGATAATACTTTTATCTTAGATAAACTTCCAGTTCGTTGTTGTCCCTGTTCAATGTATAAACCATCGGGTTTAACATCAATCCATGTATTAACCACGCGTCGATGGTACATGCGATAAATGACCGATCCAAGTCCCACCATACTGGCAATCGCAATCATCACGATAATTCGTAATGCAAAAGACGAAAAGTGAAACGCGCCCATAAGCGTACCGCCAACCATGGCAACTGCAATAATGAAAATCAAAGCCATGAGTGGTCCGCATGTTACGCTTGCTATCACAAAATACGTATCGTCAATACCTTTATGTATAAACGTAGGACAACGACCTTCAACAGCTAAATCCTCTCGCCAGGGAGCAGCATAGTTATCAAAATTACGATCGTTCATAGGACTCTTTTAATTTTAGTATTATTAAATTCAAAACTGTCATATAACAAATTAATGAATAACTGTAACAATTAGACGACACCTCAAACACAGTTACAGCCTCCATGCAATAGATAGCATACATGAAAAATAATATCAAACATATCGCTTAAGTGCATTAGCGTAAGTATATCGTTTTTGCCATAGTTAACCTCAATGCCGTCTCACGAAATTTTAATAAAATACTCGATTACTCTACTGTAACTTTGTTTTATCGATATACAGTCGCTTCTAAACATGAAAAAGACTTAAGATTACTGTTGAATCGCACGCATCGCGAAGCCAAAGGCAAGCAGCGGGCGAGCAGCCGAGCATGTTTAAGACGAAGTCAAGTCCGCGCGAGTGCACCTCGGTAGAGATGTAACCATTGGACGAGTCGTTTGGGCTTTATTCATGACATCCCCTAGCAAATAAGCTATCCTGACAAGGTGCGTTGCTTTAGATTCTATCTTTATGCCAACGTATTCTCTCTGCATAGAACATAGCCATTACGCATACAAATTCTTCAATCTCGTCTTTCGAGTTTGAATTACCCAATCCAAGTTTGCAGTCAGTCAGTCATAAGGATTTCTATGAAACAGATATTTAAATTTTGTACACATTGCCATACAATGTTTAAACATTCCGAAGTCGATAGACCTGATTGCCCTGACTGTCATTGCAAATTTGCTGAGCACCCCCTCGAAACCTGGGAACTCGATCCTTTTGACCCCAAATCTTGGCCTTTTGGAGCTGCAGTTGTTCACAAATCATTTCATCTGAAATCGACAAATGAAGAATTCTTCATTCTCCCCTATGACAGGTTTTACTCCACTTTCAAGAACATATACTGTGCAGTCTTTACAATTGCACTTTTATGTATATATTATTTTAAATTGTTTAAAAATATCCGTCTTGATTTTGTAGACATACTCGGATCACTTCTACTTTTTTTGACAGCATTAGTGTTTCTAGTAGGAACTATACTATTATTCACGAAACGTTATTTTAGTATCGACAACGAAAATTTATATATAACTACAACTTATTGTTTTCTGTTTAAAACTAAACAGATCATTCCGCGTAAACAGTGCACCGCAACCTGTAAAGTTACGGAGAAGCTCTATATGGAGAGTCTTAACTATTGCATTACTCTGGACTCCCCTTCTATAAAAGTCACAAAAGGTATAATAATTGAAGACGAACCTATTAATATCAATGATTCTCTTAAAACCACACGCATGCTTAATATCGCACGTTGGCTAAGCACCTACATCAAATATGCCTATGATGAAGATTTTCTGCCACAACCTGAAATAAAATATGGAAAAAAACTTCCAGTATTAAACGGCGAAGACTTCCCCATCACAGAAGAGATCTACCGCATGCAGGCTAACATCAAAGAACACATAGAAATCCCACCAGCTATGATAATAGAAGAAGATCATTCCGACGAAGAAAGAATAAGCTGCCCCGCCGCCCCTTGCCCCATGACCAACGCTGACGCCCTCATCCGAAGCTTTGCTTCGAGCACGCCTACCCCAACACAGCGACCCGATCGTAGCGAATAAGCGTTGAACGTACATTGAACAACCTGATAACTTGACTAATTTTGTTATTTTTTGTGTCGACAACTCGTTTATTGATTCAAGTATTCAAGACGCTGCGTATCGGCGCAGCCGATAGCGCGTCTGCGAAGGCGTATTGACCGCAGGTCAATAGCCGAAGCGCGTGCCGTATGCCGTTAGGCATAGGCACGATGTCTTCCTTTAACTAAATCTATTCATAAATAATAAACCATGTTATCCTAGCCGAGGTTATATGTGCCTCCGTAAAAGGTGCCCCTAAACCGCAGCTAGCACACATTAAATTTATACATTTTTTGTATTCTTACATTTAGCCTAATGATATAATTAGCCTCAATGGTACCATCCTATGAATAAAGTGATAATTATGAGTACTCTATCTGCATTACTAAACTTTTTCGGCTGCAGTAGCGGCCCCCAAAAAGCGGTCGAAAACACATCAGCAACAACACAAAAAGCAGCTGATAACAATACAACCCAAAGCAACCCAAGCGATGCCTCAGCAGAACCTACAGAACCGTCCGGTAACACATTCGATCTAGCCACCGAAACACAATTCTATTATAAATTTCAGAACAACGAAAAAGCAGAAGACTACGAACGCGCAGCAAAAATCGTCCGTGATACGCAAAACGAATCTGATCAAATCACGCCATCCTCAAAACGATTTGCTGGTTGGTTCCTGATCGAAATAGATCCCCCAAAACCGGAGTTCTTCGCTCTGGATGAGCCCACCCCCAAAAAACCAACCTACATTGTTGATCTCGAACACAACAAAGTTGTGGCAGCCAACAATTTTGAAGATGCCCGTCCTTTAATCGAACGCGCACTCACGCTGTACGATGCAACAGAAAACCAAAGAAAGCGCACAGGTTTACTCCAAGGTATCTGCGAAGTGATCTCGACGATCGGCGACGGAGATATGACCATTATTGGCACTGGAAACAGTGAGCACGAACCTTCGATCAAAAAAGAAAGCGGTCTCACAATCGTTAAATACTATCGCCGTATTGGTTCGATGTATCCCATGTACGAAGATGTCACATTCAAATATTACGATGATGGCACAATGACCTTTGAAAAATCTGAACCTCATCCATAGTTTTTAATATTATACTTAACAGTGTTCGTTTACGGCCGTAAAGGCATAAACATATATATTATAATATGTATTTATGCCACCGTACGAAAGCCATTAGTTTATACTAAATTTGTATAAATTTTCTTTAATTCGCAAAATAGAATCGGAACGATCATGAAAAAGACGGCTGCTGATCTCGAAACTTCAACCACAGCGGAAATTACACAATCTGAACAAGCCCTAACAGACAACGCACCGCGCTCAATCGAAGATTATACTCAAGATCAACTCGCTTTTACTTCACCTGAAGATCGTTTTGAATGCACGTTGAGTTTCATCAAAGGGCTCGTCATTCGATATTTGAGAAATTATAGCGAGCGATTGTTAAACGATAATCAGAATTTGCAGCCCTCAAGACCGAGTGGGCGAGAAGTACTGCATCTTGCGGGCATAGCGCAAAATATCAACGGCGACACTTCGCATGTATTCCCTGATCGACATCAGCAGACAATCCAACTGGGGAACTATGACGCCTCTCATCGTCCCCAATCGAATTGCTTCGTTTTTACTCGGCTACGAAACCGATACCGAGCTCCATTATGCTGAAGTCTGTCACCCACAAAATAACACCTCATTCTAACGCGCATGGAATTAAAAACGCTTTTGAAGCATTTTGATAAAAAAGCGTTTTATTTTTCTGCGCGATCCTTATAGGCTTCAATTAGACAGCGCTTTTATGGATTGTCATTCATTGAGACGGCCGGTTTTATGGAAGATAAAATCATCAAAAAATCTAAAAGCATCGCAGTCCTGGCTTTTGCAGTCAGTGCTGCGTGCGTGTTGCTATATTTCCTTTTGTTTCGTTCAGAGACAGTTTTTAGCTGGCTTTCTTCGCTTTTTAACGTCTTAAGCCCCATTATTTTCGGTTTCGTCATTGCTTACATCCTCAATCCTGGCATGTGCCTCATCGAAAATCAATGCCTCAAGATCTACGCAAAGCGCAAAAAGACGCCCTCAAAACGCGCCATGGATTTTATCCGCTTCGGCAGCGCACTCAGCATGCTATTTATGCTTTTGCTTTTGTGTTATGCCCTTTTTGCCCTCGTTATTCCCGAACTCGTTTCGAGCATTCGAAATATTATCGGCGACGTACCGCGCTACTCGGCCAATCTTCAAAACTGGTACAACGAACTCGTCGAAAAATACGCAATTGACGAATCTTCTAAAGGCTTCATGCGCGAAATGTTGGCCAGTGTTCAAACATGGATTGCGGAACAATTTTCGCCACAGTTTAACAGCGTGCTTGCACGCATTACGAGCAGTGTACTCGGTGGCCTTATCGTCTTTAAAAACGTCATTCTCGGCCTCTTCGTTTCGATTTACGTCCTCGTTTCAAAAGACTCTATCCTCGCTCGTGCAAAACGCATTTTGTATGCTTTTTTCAATGCGGCAACGGCCAATCGTGTCCTCAAAAACATCCATTTTGTCGATGAAAAATTCGGTGGCTTTTTAATCGGCAAACTCATCGATTCGGCGATCATCGGGGTGATCACGTACATCGTTTTGTCAATCATGAGTATGCCTTACACACTTTTAGTGTCTGTCGTGATCGGCATCACGAACATCATTCCGTTCTTCGGCCCTTTTATTGGCGCCATTCCGTCGGCGATCCTCATCGCCTGTGTTTCACCAATGCAGGCGCTCTATTTCCTCATTTTCATCTTCATTCTTCAGCAGTTTGACGGCAATCTCTTAGGCCCCAAAATCTTGGGAAACTCTGTTGGCATTTCGAGTTTCATGGTTCTCGTCGCCATCCTTCTCGGCGGCGGCCTTTTCGGGTTCGTCGGCATGATCATCGGTGTGCCCCTCTGCGCCATCATCATCTCTGTCGTCCAATCCGCCATTCTTCAACGACTCGCCCGCAAAAACATGCCTGGCGACATCGAAGCCTACAACCACATCGATCATTTCGACCCCATAAGCCGTACAATCGTCAAAGAACCGACTACAGCCGCATCCACAAGCTTCTATCGCTACATTCAAGAACGCAGCGAAAGTACCAAAAACTTCTATACGCCACTCGAAGAAAACGCTTGGGATCGCAAACTCGAAGAAGTTGAGCAAGATCGACTCAGTTTCAAAAAAAGCTGGGAGGCCGACAAAAAGTACACCGATGCTGTCGCCGCTCTACACGATGGCCTTGTTCACGCCGAAATATCCGTACCTCAAGCAGCCACCGTTCAAACCGACGCTGCCACGGCTCCCAAATCAGTCGTCATCGCCAAAGATCCCGTTTCGGATAAGCCTGACGAGCTAGCCTGTCATGATCAATCCTCAATGCCAGCTCAACCAACCCAAACAACGCCAGAAGCTAAATCATAATCTTTCGCATTTTATATCTTTCGCTTCGCCTATTCGCCCATAGGCGAATACGGCTTCGCTGCCGGCCTATTTGCTTTGCAAATACGGCCGGCTTTTTTATAATTTTTAATATAATATAATTTACAAATTCTAAAAAATATAAGGAATCAACGCTTTAGGTTTCGTTTGTGCAAATTCTTCCGGAAACTCGGATTGATACTTTGCATTCAGACGTTTGGCACGAGGCCCTAGGTTTGCAAACGACCAAATAAAAAAGACAAGTCCTGCCCAAGACCAAGTAAGGCATGCAAATCCAAGCCATTCGACGCATTCGCCGAAATAATTGCCACTCGTCACATAGCGATACATACCTCGCGTTGGAAAATAGTGCTTCGTATCGCCTGGTTTGCGTAGCGTTCGTATGACGTGATCCGAATGTATATTGATGCCCATGCCTAATAAAAAAATGATCGTGCCCACGATAAATTGAGGCGTGGTAAGCCAATCCATCGTATAATGCTCGGCTGGAGAAACATAAAATAACCAGCCTGCCTGCATGAGCGCATTGCAGGAATTAAATAATATCCCCATCGCCATAATCGAAAGGGGCATCGTGCTTTTACCTTTGATCAAAAACGGAAAGACAAATGAACGCTGAAAATAGTGCAATTCAAAGAGAAGAAGCATCACCAAACAAGCAGTGTTCGCAGTACGATCCGAAAGCAAAAACAACACGAGCATCAGGATGAACACGGGAGATTCCATGAGCACCCAAGCAAGTCGGTTAGGAATGGCTGGTCCCCATTTTTTCGTTTTAAAAATACCGTAGCCCGCATCGATAAAAAAAAGGGCAATAAAAACGATGACGGCAATAGCTGTCATGACAATGAGAAAAATTTGGTAGGCAGATTCAAGATCGAACATGTGTTACTTTTTGGCTTGAGCAAGGTCGTTGGCGATGACTTCTCGAGAGAGGTCAGAGAGTTTTTGTGCTCTTTCACGTTCGTCAGCTCCATCAGGAACTTCAATGGGATCAAAAACGTGAATTTCACAACTCCCCGGATGAATGTCGTAACCTGTTTTAGGATTCAATTCAAAAAGTCCGTGAATACAAATCGGAACAACGGGAACGTTATTTTGTACAGCGCTGAAAAACGCACCGAGCTTAAACGGACCAAGTTCACCCGTTGCGGTACGCGTTCCTTCCGGAAAAAAGAAGACTGAGCCCCCTTCAGCAAAGGCCTGTTTTACCGAAGCTTTGAGCTTTTCGCGCGTACTCTCGGTGTGTGAATTGCGATACACGGGAATATGGCGCTCAACTTTAAGCGCGTTCGAAATCAACGGCGTATGAAACAGGGGGGATTTAGCCAAAAAACGAACATCGCGTTCAAATATACAACACAACACGAGCGGATCGATCATCGCAGTGTGATTTGCAACAAATACGCAAGGTCTTCCAATCGACAATGCTTCGGGACGATCGACAGTGTACTTCACTTCCAAACGCGCCAAGAGCTCACGCGCATGTTTGGCACGAAAAGCATGGCTCTCGTCAAACGATAGTTTTTTCACCTGACGAAGATAACGCGTTCCCACGACGCACATAGACCAGTAATTGGCTAAAATGCCTGGCATAACTTTTTATCCTTTCTTTAAATATAGAAAATACAGAAGAAAAGGCTGCATGTAAGATGCAGCCTTTAGATACAATTTGGATTATAGATTATCTACCCAAATTACAACACCGGACATGCTAGCAAAGCACCAGAACCAGAGTTATCCGTATCTACGCATTCATGAAGCGTAGATAAAACAGACGGATCCGGATTGTCATCAATCACAAACGAAACGGTCGCCCCATCTTTAAAGGTCGTTTTTTCGCCACTACCAACAACAGTAACCGTTCTATCCCAATCGAATGCAACGGTAATCGTTTCACCCGGAGCAATAGGCTGTTTGGTCTGCGTCGTACCCAAATAGAGCTGCTGAGATTCAGTATTGATGTAGAACGAAACGTAAATGCCTTCTGAAACACCGAGAGAACCCTTATTTGAGATTTCGGCGTAAAGAGTCGAACTCGACGGACAACCCGTAATGTTGCTCGTCAACGAACCTGCGACAAGGTTCGGCGCATTGAAACCGTCTTCGGGCTGCGTATTCGCGCGATAATTGTTGAGGCGCTTGTTTAGCCAGTTCGCCTGTTCGTGTCTGGGCACCGTACCATCTTCGTTGATGTTGGTCACATGGTATGCAAACTGGTTCCAGATTTTACGCGTACGTACCCAGTTGCCATTGGGATCTTCGTAAACATGAAAACCTGTTTTATCAGCAAAAACCAATTCTGTCTGACCATCGTTGTCGACATCGAGAATGAGCGGATACTCACTTACGGTGTCAGAGGCGCTTGGCGTACTGAATACGACTTCGGCCTCTCCGTTTTTGCCAGGACCAGAATAGATGCGCAAAAGCGTCTCGTCACGATAAACAACTTCCGAGATGCCATCGCCATTAAAGTCAAATACAGAGGATCCCGTACGCGCACTCGAGTAATCCTGCGTCGTAAGATCTTCCCACAACGTCGTCAAGTCATTGCGGAAAACAACGTAACTGTATTTTGAAGCAATGCCGATATCAACTTTTTTGTCGCCGTCAAAGTCAGCCAAAACGGGAGGACCAGAAACCGTGGCGCAATTGCTCGTACAGCGTTTAGGCGAAACAGGAATATTTGTCGACTTGACAACTTTCATCGACCAGGTGACCGTTTCTTTGCCATCCGCATCCGTGGAAACAACTTTGTAGACTTTGGCAATGTGAACCTTACCATCATGCGTCGTGCGTACGATTTCGGGAACAAGTTCACCAGGTTCACCCGTGTCAGGTAAAAGATCGCCAACAGCGACGTGCGCAGCGCGACCACCACCAGCGGGCGCATCAGCCAATAATTTACAATCGTGACTTACCAATTTATTGCCAATGATTTCGCCATATCCATCCTGGTCAAGGTCAGCGACGATAATATCATCGACGTAGTAATTTGTGTGCAACGGCAACGTCGTCTTATCAAACTTGCATTTATATTCGAAGTCGTCACCAATAACGCCACTAGCCGTAACGATCTCGGTATGTCCGTCATTATCAATATCTACAAATGAAGCGTGTGTCTCAATATCACGGCGTTCTGGCGAAACCTGAAGTACAGTTGGAATGTTCTTCTTAAGGACAAGACTGTAACCTGTCGCACTTTTGCTATCAGGCACGACATTAAAAATACGGATAAAGTCGTGTTTGCCATCTTTGTACACCAAATCAGCACCGCCAATGACGATTTCGGGATACTCATCATCATCGACTTTTGCAGCACCGAGGTTAAAACGCGTCATAACGTTGGTATCGTTTGTCGGTGCATGGTCGACAATAAGATGACCGTCGTCACCGCTCAAAACGTAAATATGCCCCGCAGTGTTACCACGCCCAACACCGATAATGTCAGGAATATCCTTGTCATCAATCTTACCATCGCCGTTGTCGTCCGTAAGGTTGAGCGCAACAATCGGCGCCAGGATAACGCCTACGTTTTTGTCCCATTGTTTTTTCGGTTCAAAAGCAGCAATTTGCGGACGCCATATACAGGCATTCGTATCTTCGTCCTGGTTTAAACAACGCTTCGATGCGGTTTCGCAAAAACTCCATAAATCGCAATCATCATTGACAGTACACGTATTCTCGCTCGTCGGCTTAATGCATTTATTAAAAGCACAAACTTCGGTAGAATCGTCACAACAGTATTCAAACGATGAGCCACAACGCGTCCCCGCACAGGGGTCAAGACACTGCCCATTAAGACATACCTTCGAATTGGGGCAGCAAATCTCTGCCCCGCCTTCGCCGCACAAGGAAGCATCCTCATCGCACATCGGCGAACAATGATCTATGTTGCAAAACTGCTTATCACCGCAACACGTATTGTTACAAACCGTTCCTTCGCCTTTACAGTCGTGTTCACACGTTCCTTCTTCTGTGCAAACTTCATCGGCCTGACAATAAAGACCATCGCAAGCCGGCTGCCCAATCATCGTGTATTCGCATTTGCCTGTATATAAGTCGCAAGCAAACTCTTCGCTGGCACAACACACACCGCCACAGATCACATTCGGACACGATACACATTCACCGTCTACACAAGCTTGATCTGCTGTGCACGCTTTGCATGGATCAGCTATCTTTTCGCACTTGTTGCCACCAACACACATTTCATCAATAGCACACGTCGCACAAAAATCCGTTGCATCGTAACAAACGTTGTCACGGCATACTTGCCCCTCTTTGCAGGACAAACACGCCTTTTGCGGTGTATCTTCCGAATAACATACACCGCCAACACAGATCGCATTTACCCCACAATTGATGCAGGCATCTTCGATCTTTACGCATGCACCGCCATAACACGTTTCATCATCAACACATTCGGCACAGGCATGATGTTCAACATCCCCTACACATTCCCCTTTGACGCACACATAATTCGGACCACATTCGTGCGTACAAACTTTTTCAAGCTCGCCCGAGCCTGTCTTTTGACACGAGCCATTCACACAAATCTCATCGCCCTGACACGCAGGTTGGCATTCTGTCACAACCGGCAAATTATCACGACATTGCCCTTCATCACACCACTGATCTGACGTGCAAAGATCACAAGGATCGCTGTCCTCACTCGCTCCACCTGAAGAACTGCTGCTGCCCGACTCACAGCTACAAACCATCGCTAATACGGCACATAAACTCAATGCAAACTTCTTTTTCATATACTCACTCCGGCAAATCCAAACTATTCCCCAATGCCTGAGCTCGTTTTAGCATATTGAAGTAAACATTGCATAGTGCGTGTGACTTTTTTCTTTGATAAAGCAGCACTTCTATGTGATGCGTAAAAGCGCTACTTGTTGCATTGCTATGCCGTTGCGTAAATGTGCGTCGTGTTGAGGCTTCGCCTATTCGCCTACGGCGAATACGGCTTCGCGCCCGGCCTATTGCATACGGCCGGGACTATTTTATGTCACGAATGACAACCTCATGTGAGCCCTTAACGCGTTTCGCTTTTTTGCCATGACGTCGATCTTTTTTGTGCTTCTGCACTGCATCCGGCGGAAGCTCTTTGTATGGCATAGCGTCGGAACGAGCTTCCGAACCGCGTCGACCATGACGATCTGCGTGAGAACGGTGTCGTTTCGCATCTCGAGCTGCTTTGTCTTTAATAGGACCGCGTTGACCAGGAGCAACATCCGCATCGCGTTCCTTACCGGGATCTTGCTGATGCGGATTCTGAACGTGCGCCACACTCTTTTTATGATGATCGGAGGATACGACTTGACGAGCAGGCGGCACAGACGGTGCTGGCTGAGCCATTGCAATCGAGGGGGCAAATAATGCGATGAGACTGGCAAATAAAACTGATTTGTACCACTGCATGATCTTCTCTCCTAAATAACGGTTAAATACGGATGCTAGGCCAAATGCCTAACAATGACAGTTGAACTACAAAGCATCAATCATGCCAAAAAAGCAATTAACTTGTCCCTCAAAACGTTCATAGATTACGCACAGCGAATCATAGACGCAAAGTTATCATAGACACACAGACGCTCAATACATCGAATCACTGCTGTCCCACAAAATTACGGTAAAAAAACACCAACTTTGGCATTCGGTTTGCAAAATGTGTTTTTGTCGAAACGAGGCGACGCCAACGAACGACACACCCATAACACACTAGACTTCACCTAAACGATGAGGAGAGATAAAATGAAATGGTTTAATGCTTCTTTATTCGCCCTTTCTCTTTCCCTTTGTGCACCGCTCGCAGCGAATGCCCAACCTGCCCCTGGCCCACACCATGGTGCTCCTGGCTATGCCCAACACAACGATGATCACCGCAATAGCAAAGATTGCCGTCCGGGCGAACCTTGTTGCCGTCCTGGTGAGCCGTGCCATGCTGGCGTAGCCGTTCCTCCCCCTGTCGTGCATCACCCTGCTCCGGCTCCGCATCCCGCGCCTGTCGTGCATCCCGCGCCTGCTCCGCACCATCCCGCGCCTGTCGCACATCCCGCGCCCGCTCCGCACCATCCCGCGCCCGTCGTGCATCCCGCTCCGGCTCCGCATCCCGCGCCTGTCGTGCATCATCCCGTACCGGCTCCGCATCACAGCGCCATGCATCCGCACGATTTCAGCAACCTTAAACACTCCGTCGAAAATGCCAGATTCAATTCTGACAAAATGGATATCCTCAGAGCAGCAAAACACAGCAACTTCTTTACAAGCGAACAAGTTCGTCAGCTCATGCTCGCACTTACGTTCGACAGTGATCGCGAAGAAGCAGCCGTTATGCTTTATTCGAACGTCGTCGACAAACACAACTGGTTCGTGATCTACGATACACTTACCTTCTCGTCGAGTCGTGACTCCATCGACCGCAAACTCGGCATCCGCTAAGCTCTAAAACAGCGACTCGTGTCTCATGAACACAATTGAGGGCACCTCAGAAGAGGTGCCCTCATTCGTTTTTGACCAAACGCAGCACAACATCTTTGTATAAGCGTAAAAACTCTCGTGTTGATGTTCGCTGCTTTATTTTAAACATCAGAGGCACAAGGTGTTGTAACCTCTGACAATTTAGATGTATTCACTGCTGTCCCACGAAATTTTCGTTACATCTCAACCGAGGAGCCCGCACGCCTTCGGCGCGCGGGGGTTCCAAAGGGGCGTCCGCAGGACAAAATGAGAAAATAACTGTATAAAATTCTATAACAAGCGTATTTTATCGCATTAAATAAAACACATCATAGAACAACAATGAGATTGTTTTATATTAATTCGTCAAAACTATATATTTGACTTAACAACCGAAATTGAGCTTTCTTTTTCGTTTGCAGTCCAAATCAAGCCATTTTCAGAAGAAATACCTTCAGGACGAACTTTGGAATTCTTTTCGTTGCAGCTCGTGTTGTCATCCTTACCGACTTTTGCAATACCAGCAAACTTGGGATTCTTGGGATCATCAAAATCAATTGCAATCACAGCACCAGCATAACGCAGTGATGCAGCGACGTACGTGTGACCATCAAGTTTATAAGTTGTCAAACTATCGGGGCTATAACGCGGCGAATCGGCTTCACTGCTGCAAGGATAATTCGTCGGAACTTCCGTTTTGCGAATCTGTACTTTACTGACAATATCGCCATTAGTATCTGCCGTAACGATCATATCGTTCCATTCGCCCGCCAAAACAAAGTAATCTTCGCCACCGACTTTGATCGAAACCACGCCATCAGGCCAAGTATAAAGCCCTTCCTCCGAAACAGGAAGCATGACAATCTTGACGTCATTTTCACTCATCTCGATCAGACCGGTTGAAGGATCCGGTTTTTTATTCACGACGTCGCTGATACGGAAAATTGCCATTTCGTTTGAATCTTGAAGAGAAACTGCAACGGTATCATTGTCGCTTGCGATTGCCACGCCTTCGGGTTCACGCGGACCGTACTCGCTCTTGCTCGGAAATTTAATACGCGCAACAGCTTTCATTTCGGTAACACCTTTGCTCAAGTCCACGATTGTAACGCTCGGAACGGCATCGGTCACGGGACATTTACCCCAAGCATCGACTGCGGAGTCGCGTTCATCTGCCGAAATGGCCCATTTTTTATCGGGCGAAACGGCAACATAATCGGGCATCGGGCCAACTTCGACAGTTTTTAGAACGGTACCAAAATCGTCATCTTTGATGCTTACGGCGATCAATTCGCCTTCACAAGAAGTGATCTTGTCACCTGTTTTGCGGAGAATAGTGTGTGTAGCAATAAAAACATCTTTATCATAAAGATTGCCGCTTGTAATTTCATCATCGTCCGAAGCAGGTTCAGCAATAATGGAATCCGAGACTTTTACGAGCGAGATACCTTTGTTTTCGTCAAAAGTGTAACGCGTTAGTTTTTGAGCTTTGGAAGAAACGAGGATGGCATCATTGGTATTTTTAATGGCACGCACGATTTCAGCGTTATCAAACTGGCCAGCATCCATCGTTACAGCAGGCGAAAAACTAATGAAATTTTTTGAGATATCCATTGAATTAGAGTTCTCGTTAGAACTCTCTTTTTTGTCATCCGAACAACCACAGGCAGCGAGTGCGACAACTGCCAACATGAGTAATTTTTTCATTTACTGTTCCTTTTAAGTAAAAGCGCGTAAGGTTCATTTTGCGCACGATGCGTGATATACCCTACGCTTTTTTTAATTATATAATTTATTCAATTCAACGAATTGAATAGTATTACTTAGACAATACAAGTTCTAATAGCGCGCCTCGATCTGAAGCAAGAATTCGTTATTTTTTACTTCATTCTTTTCGAGATTTAGCTCTGGAACGCCATTATCTTCCCAAAAGAATGAATATTCCAAACGAAGTGCAACAAAATCAGAAATAATATTTGTCTTAAGTGCCAATGTTAGGATTTTATAATCCCATGTTATTGCATTATTCGTTTCGGGAGATCTGAGTGCATGTTTTTCGTCGAGCGGGTCAGTCGAATCGAGGAGCCATGTTTGTTCATAGCGCGTGACGAACTCGATCGCGTTCATCCAGAAGGCATCATCTCTCGTCCAATTGTAGCCTGCCTGCACGTACATACCCACGCGATTGAGCAGGTGTTCATGGGAGGCAATCGCTTCGCCGAGGATATGGAAGCCCCATTTTTCAAAACTGATGCGTCCGCCGTACCAATAGGCAAGTGCTTCAACTTCATTGGGATCAAACTGAGGCATAAAGCGATAATATTGAAAATCGGAAGCCAGGGTTTGAATGCCATATTCTGCGGCCAGTTCGCCGATAAAGCCGAACAGATCGAGGTTAAAGCCGTGCGTATTCAAGCGGATCAGGGCTGTGCCTGTCGCTGAATTGCCCGAAAAAGCGGTAGCGGGCCCATAAGACAGCGTACTAAAAGTACCTTTATAGACGCTAGAACCGTGAATCGGTTCAGATTTTAGCGGACGCATGAGTCCGAGCGAAGCGTAGACGGAAAGAGAGGTATCGTTTCCAAAACTGAATTTTCCGCCATAAGCGATGTGGTATTCGGAATTACGCCAATAATTTGTAGCGATGAGGGGATAGCGGACGGTATGGCGATTAATTGCGACGATTGAATTTTGGTAACCGACTTCGACACCGTGGCTATACCAATCGTTAATATCCTGCTTATATTCGAAGTAAATTGCAGACAAATACGAAGCGTCTGTTAAAAATGAGACATTTGCGTTAATCCAAAGCAGATCCTGCCAATGACCGCGAAAAGAGAGTTCGAAGCTATCGAGGGCGACGAAGGGAGAACGCGTCCCGATGGTAGCGGTATCTGTTGGGCTATCGTACTCTGGGCCACCCTGACCTTCTAGGTCATGGAGACTCAATCGCATGCGGCCTTTGATATCGAGGCCTATATCTTCATTTGCATTAATTGAGAAGCGAGCTGGTGCATGAACGGCGTCGAACTCATCGAAAGCAAGTGCAGATTTTGCGGAGAGAGAGAGCGTGCAAGCGGAGGCGATGAAGCAAGCAAAAAAGAGCGTTAAATATTTGAGCATACGATCAACTTCCGGCCAAAAAGATCAGAACAAGAACCAAGAAGTTGAGTGCTGAATCCCTACGCCGGCATTATCCGAACAGGTTCAACGGGTCAATCTCAGGTCGCGGGAAGCGACCGCCCCGTCAGCGAAAAAGGAGCAAAAGAAAGGCGCTCTAGAATGAGCGCCTAAGAGTGAATTGGCTTAGAAAGTCCAACCGAAATTCATCCCGGAGTATTCGGGGGAAACGGCTACGTCGACTTTGGGGATATAGCTATTGGCCATACTATCGTCGTTATCGAAGTCATAGAGGTAACCGACGCAGACGAGGGCGACGCCAGCGGCAGTCAAGACAGCACCGGTACCGTACATAGCGGTTTTGATTGTCCAATCGATGTCACCGGCATCTCTATGTTTTTTAGCTTCTTTGCCATTATGTTGATTATAGATGGCATCTTCCATGTCATCATGTTCTTTTTGCATGAGGGCTTCGAAGGCACCACCAACAGCGAGAGCGGCGACACCGACGCCGAGCGAGGCCCAACCAGAAATTTTAAGGGCTTGTTTGAGGCCTTCGGTATCGAAAGCGGCGACGAGGTCGATATTGACGCGAGAGGTTTCACCACCGACGATCATGACCTTTTGGTCACTTTCTTTTTCGTAACCTTCTTTACGGACGGAAACGATGTAGGGACCAGCGATGAGGGAGATAGGTTCGGCAGACTCGACGAGTTCAGCACTCTTACCAACGCGTTTACCATCGACGAAGACGTCTGCATCGGGAACATTACTGGTGACGATAAGGGTACCCATTTCACCAACGAGCATACGCTGTGCAAGTTTGTCTGCGGACTCTTTATCGGAGACAACACCTTTTACTTCGCGGAAAATACCTTTACCCGAAACGTACCAAATAAGGTGGGTATCACCATTGTCGGCAACATCACCAAAGATGATCTGCTGAGCGCCCAACGTATCGACAGCCGAGTCGTAACACGCAATTTTTGAATCCGTGTCGCAGCCCGTCAACATCTGCATTTCGCTGTAGGTAATATCATTACCGTTTGCATCCAACGTATAATCGCTTTTGTTGACTTCTGAAAGAAGCGCATTGAGCACCATTGCTGCCTGCGGTTCTACTGCTTCGCCGGAGACATCAAGCTTCATAACGGCTACGGAGTCGTCTGCCATGGCTTCCGCCGCAAAAAGCGTACATAATGCCGCCACTGATGTAATTAATGCTTTTCTCATCCCTAACATGTCTCCATATCTTAAGGCTAAATTCTGGCAAATTGTAACCAGATACCTCACCTAGTCTACACTATTTTTGCGTTTCACACAATCAATCTTTATCTCACTACGACATTCATTATTATATTTTACGTTTGCCGCAGCTACACACCTGCGTGTATCTTAACGCGCCTCACAATTTTGTGCAAATTTGTGTAAGGCTCACATACCTCTTCTTCTCGCTAAATCGCCTGCTGCATGGGGCTAGTCTTAGACCTTCCACAAATCCATCTTAGGCGCAATGAGCCCTCACAATGTCGTGCTAGGCTCTGCCCATGAGGGGGTAGCGGCGTATCGGCAATGCCGATAGACGCTCAGGGGGACACTTCCCCCTCACACACTATCCATAATCATAAAATTATATTCTATAAACTTCAATACACCTTGAAGTTTTTACACTCATTCACGCACTATCAAATCCAATATTCTTATGATTCAAATTTCTGGACTCACTAAATATTTCGGTTCTCAAAGACTTTTCGACGATATTACGTGGCAAATCGACCGCTTTAGACGAACGGCGCTCGTCGGACACAACGGCGCGGGTAAATCGACAATGCTGCGCATCATCGCTGGCAAACTCGATGCCGACGGCGGAAGTGTCATCATCCCCAAAAACGTTTCGATCGGCTATCTGCCACAGGAAATTACCCAAATGGACCGAAAGCCGGCCATCGACCTCGTCCTCTCGGGACGACAGGATCTGCTCGACCTTGAAGCCGAAATTGAGGTGTTGCACAAACGCGTTGAAGAAAACCCCACCGATGCTAACATTAACGCACTCGGCGAAAAACAACACACGTTCGAAACGGGCGGTGGCTATCAACTCAAAAGCGACGCGCAATCCATCATGGCTTCCCTCGGCTTTAAACCCGAAGAATTTACCAAAATTACCACTGAATTTTCGGGTGGGTGGCAGATGCGTATTTTGCTTGCGCGCCTCTTACTCGCCAAACCCGATTTGCTCCTCCTCGACGAACCGACCAACCACCTCGACATGTCTTCACTTGCGTGGCTTGAAGGCTTCCTCGCGAACTATCCTGGCACGCTGCTCATCGTCAGCCACGACCGCGCCTTTCTTAATAACGTCGTTGACGCCGTTGCCGCGCTCGATGACAACGGCCTGCTCCTCTTCCCGGGCAATTACGATCACTACCTCCAACTCCGTGAAGCGCTCGAAGAACAGCTCGAAAAAACGGCTGAACAGCAGCGTCAAGCCATCGCTGAAAAGCAGGCTTTTATCGAAAAATTCAGATATAAAGCCACAAAAGCGAAGCAGGTTCAAAGCAGAGTCAAACAACTCGAAAAAATGGAGGATGTGAAACTTCTTCAAAACCGAAAGAAGATCCATTTTCATTTTCCCACGCCAGAACGCGTGCCACAAATTCTGCTCGAACTCAGACATATCGACAAAGCTTACGGCGATAATGTCGTTTATAAAGACCTCAACTTTAGAATCTATCGTGGTGACAAACTCGCGCTCGTTGCACCAAATGGCGCAGGTAAATCGACGCTCATTAAGATCCTTGCGAATATCACCGAGTTTGGTGGCGAACGCATTCTAAGTGACAAAGTCAAGTTGGCACATTTTGCCCAGCATCAGATTGACGCACTTGATTTTAATAAGACTCTGCTGGAGGAAGCTTCGGCAGGACTACCGCTCGATGTCACGATCACGCAAATCCGTGCTTCGCTTGGCGCATTCTTATTTACCAATGATGACGTGGATAAAACCGTCTCTGTCCTTTCAGGTGGTGAAAAGAACAAGCTCGCGCTTGCAAAACTGCTTCTGCGCGCGCCCAATCTTTTATTGCTTGACGAACCGACGAACCATCTCGACCTCGATTCGCGTGAAGCCCTCGAAGAAGCCCTCATCAACTACCCGGGCTCGCTCGTGGTCATTTCACACGACCGTTGGTTTATTGATAAGGTTTGCAATAAAATTGCCACTTTGGAACACGGAAAAATCGATATTTTTGAAGGCACTTATTCGGAGCACGAGGCTTTTATGGCTTCTCGCCAGTCCGAAACTACAGCGCAGCAGGCGACGGCGGTTTCGCCGAATTCGCAAAAGCAAAAGCGCATCGACGCAGCACAGCAACGAAGTGCAATCAAAAAAGCGACAGGACATATCGAAAAACGCATCAAAGACCTTGAGGCAAAGATCGCCAAACTCGAAGCGAGCGTCGCCCAAGCCGATGTTGAATTGGGGGATCCTGAAACTTACAAAAAGCCTGATAAAATCAAAACTTTGACGCAACAAAAAGCGGCAGATCAAGCTGAGCTCGAAATGATCATGGAAGATTGGATGATGGCACAGGCTGAACTCGAAGAAGCGCTTGCGGCCTTTAATTAAATAGAGCGAGCACATCGCTTAGCTTTGGTTTTGGTGGGGGATGTGTCCCCCTGAGCGGCTATCTCCTTCGGAGATACGCCGCTACCCCCTCAAAAAAGCCCACTTGTTTTATCAATAGATATACAGTGCGCTAGCTGAGATGATTGAACATAGCCAACGGAGATCCCATGCTGATACATCAATTTGAAGATCTTCCTCGTGAAGAAACCATCATCTTATACGGCGGTTCGTTCAATCCACCGCACATTTCGCACGTCCTATTTGCGGTAACGCTTCACATGCTTATGCCGAATGCACGCATTTTAGTTGCACCTACGTGGAGCCACGCTTTTAACAAAACCCTCATGTCTTACGAAACGCGTTTAGAAATGCTTCATGCAATCTTTGACGGCATGCCCGGCATAGTGGTTTCAACCATCGAACGCGATCTGCACGAGTCAACAAGCTACACGATCGACGTCGTACAGGCGCTCAAAAAACAGAATCCGAACACAAGAATACTCGTTGCCGTTGGCGCAGATATTGTGGAGACCTTGCCACAATGGCGTTCATTTGACATGCTCAATGAACTCTGTGATTTTCTCATTTTGCCGAGAACAGGGTATGAAGCGAATGCATTGCCCATCCCGGCTTTACCGGAAGTCAGCAGTACAAAAATCCGAGAAGCTTTAGCGCTAGGATCTGAAGAATCAATGAAGTGGGTTCGTTCGTACGTTCCTGCTCACGTATTACGCATACTAGAAAAAGCCAAAACGGTGTTTTAACTCGACATGCAAGCTAGAATAGGGTAACTAGCTTAGGCTTTTTTTCGCGCTGGAATCTGAGCGCGTCCATTTTACAGGAGAACAACTGTGGATAAACTTGAAGTCTTAAAAAGTGCTGAAGAGAAGGGCGGCAAAGAACGTCGCCAAGCTATCGAAAAACTCATGATCTATGCTCGCAACTTGGGCTGCCAGGTTGTTGCAGGCGGTGGTGCTGTTGGCGGTATTAATTTCCGTTACGGTTCGATCGGCTACGCAATCATGGATCTTAACACGGAAGGTGAAGTCAAACTTTACGCTCAACCTCATCCGAACAAAGGAGCCCCCGAGCTTCTCAGCGCAAAAATCAATAACTGGCTTGCAAGCCGTGAAGACCTCAAACTTAAGTGTCATCCGATCAACTGCCACGGTCTTCTTAGCCAAAAAGTTGAAGAAGTCACGATCAGTGCTTTGATCAACTTCCTCGAAATAGCTCTCGAGGGCATTAAAGAGACCTACTACAAAGGTTAATAAACGACCTTATTTAATAAAAAGCGTGCTTCACACAAAGCACGCTTTTTTTTGTTTTTTGGAAGAGGTTGAGCCGACAAGCGTCGTTAACAAAGCAGTGTCGTAGCAACAAAAAAAGCTCCGTACGAATACGGAGCTTTTTGAATTAATCACTCAAAGCGTGAGGATTACTTTTTAGTAGCGGCTGCGGCGGCTGCGGCGGCTGCGGCAGCTGCGGCGGCTGCGGCATTAGGATCCGTAGCGGTTTTCTTTGCTGCGGCTGCGGCGGCTGCGGCTTTGTCTTCTGCAGCTTTTTTGTCGGCTGCGGCTTTGTCGGCTGCAGCTTTAGCTTTAGCTTCAGCGGCGGCTTTGTCAGCGGCGGCTTTGTCGGCGGCAGCTTTAGCTTTAGCTTCAGCGGCGGCTTTGTCGGCTGCGGCTTTGTCGGCAGCAGCTTTAACTTTGGC
>JAZRWH010000176.1:0-13299 GCA_045599585.1 Myxococcota bacterium | reverse complement strand
CTTGTCCACCCCAAATAAACTCTTGCGTTAGGCTCATAAAAACTCCCATTGCCTAGTAACAAGGGATGCCCATCGTTTCAAGTGTCCATATCGGAGGGACGCCCCTCAATTGGCGTGTCCGATTTTAAGGGGACAGTTTATCGCGGCTATGGCAAGCCATACGCCGCGCCCCCTCACTAGCGGGGAGCCCCCCGCAACGCCCCCTCCCCATACCACAACTTATCAAGCTTAATCAGTCAAACGCATTACTTTAAACAACCGGTAACGCATTACTTTTCTTGAGACACCTAACAATTTTTTACACGCCTAACAAAATTGTTTGACTTGCCTAACATACACTGTTAGACTTCTCTAACAGAAAGAGGGCTTCAATAATATCTTCCCCTTTCTTAGATTTATGCCTTATGCCATCGTTCTCCTCTGCTGCCCTAAACACAGCAAATCTATTTGGAGTCACATCAAGATGAATAATATTTATACCTTGGCTGTCGGTGAGACAGGTACAATTCGTCAAGTAAATGCCACGGGAGCCGTTCGTCAGCGTCTGCTCGACATGGGCATGATTCCGAACATCAAAGTCAAAAAAGAACGTACCGCACTCGGGGGAGACCCTGTCTGGGTCAAAGTTGGCTCTGTGCAACTCGCGCTGCGAAAAAACGAAGCCGAAGCTATCGTCATCGAATAATAAATCTTCAAATAATAAAATAACCTTTCGATTCAAGGCTGAATCAAACAAATACGCCATGGATTTACAGCGTCCCAATGGACGCTGTACAGGCTGATACAATTTCAGAAAACAGCATCCTAAACTTGCAATACGCTGCATAGGGTTGATGTCACTTCTGTATAACCTTTTTTTAGTGATACTCAGTCTAAATTGCGTTAAACTTATACGCTTACTGTCCTTAGGCAGTACTATATTCTTTTATGCATAAACACAATCAATTGCATAATTTCTAATAAACTTAAACTTCGCTTTTTTACAAAGGAGCTCAAATGTCCCTAAACAATCTCTCTAAAAAGCTTCTCGCTTTGTTTGCCGCTGTCGTCGTCGCCTGCGGTTTCGCAACCAATGCTTTCGCAGGTGATACCACCGAACTCATCGATGCTGGTACGCTCGAAATCGATCCTGCCTTCTCAATCGACAATATTCATGATGGCAAACCTAGCGTCTCTACAGAACTCGGTATCGTCTACGGCGTTATGGATGGATTGAATATCACCGGAACAGTCGGCTATGGTTCCGCTGAAGGTTTGGCTGGTGGCGGCGTCTACTTTGGCATCGGTGCACTCGCTACACCGCTCGACACCGATATGATCGATTTGGACGTCATGCTCGATTTCGACTGGGATGGTGGCTATGTCCTTACCCCCAGCGTCGAGCTAAACATTGACCTCGAACCCGATCAGGCATTCCTCGGCTTCTACATCCGTCTCGGTCTCCCCATCTACGGCGGTTACGCACCCAAACCTGATGACGAAGAACCGGAAGATGCCGTCAAAGCTGATGTTGCACTCAATTTCACGCTCGGTATGTATTATACCATCATGGAAGGTCATCAGATCCTCCTCGAAGGTGGTGCTACTGTCGCCGAACTCGCTGAAAATCTCGGAAAAACCCACACCGATGGCTTCGTATCCCTCGGCTACAATGCTCAGCTCACGGATAACTTCGAACTGATTACTGAACTTGCCGTTCACATGGACAACGACGCAGACGACGTTTATGCCACGATCTCTGTCGGCGGCGCGTTCGGTATGTTCGGCAAATAGTCAAAGCACTCAAAATCAACAAATACGATCTCAGTCTTACAAAACGCCTTTGCGCCAATCGTATTTTAACGTTTTGTAAGACCCCATTCCCCTTTTATTCCACGCTTTCCTAGAGCATTGGACTTACGTTCGATGCTTGGGCAGCGTTGTACATTTCTCGTTATTATAAATTACACTTTAATATTACTAATATCATTAAATATACCATCACCTATAACGAATGCTGAGGCACGCTTTCATTGCCCCCCCCTCTCTAACGAAGTTCAATCAACCAGACTGGCTTGCTTCAGAGGGGGTAGCGGCGTATTGCCAAAGGCAATAGCCGCTCAGGGGGACACATTCCCCCACACATTCACACTTATATCAAATCAAAATACGCTTGATCTGATATTAGATTCTAAGTCAGCAAACGCTTCGCGATCATACAATGAAATAAAAAAGGATTTTCGATTATGAGTTCAAATCTAAAACCCATCACCATCGGCCTGGCAGGTAACCCGAACTGTGGCAAAACCACGCTGTTCAACGCACTTACGGGTATGAATCAGCACGTCGGAAACTATTCCGGCGTCACCGTAGAAAAAAAAGACGGCCAATTTACACATGAAGGACGACAGATCAACGTTATAGACCTTCCGGGCACCTATTCACTCAATTATCACAGCCCAGAAGAACGCATCGCACAGGAAGAAATCTTGAGCGGCAACATTGATATCCTCGTGGCTGTCGTTGATTCAGGAACACTCGCGCGCGGACTCGTATTCGTCACACAACTGATGCAGCTCGGTATGCCAATCATACTCTGCCTCAATATGTTCGACGAAATTGAAAAAGCTGGCATTAAAATCGACGTTTCGCAGATGCAGAGCCTCTTGGGCTTTCCTATTATCCCGACGGTCGCTTCCAAAGGCAGAGGCGTGCCAGAACTCAAAAACGCAATTTGTAATTCCAAGTTAGAGCGAAGCACCGGCGCACGTTTGCGTCTCGGTGATGTCGCCAATGATTTTATTCAACAAATTATAAATGCACTCCCGCAGAACGAACAAAAACACGCTGCCTGGACTGCCACCAAACTTCTTTGCAACGATCCCAAATATACTGAAGATATTTCAGCGAGTGATGAGGGAAAAAAAGCGGTTGAGACGGCAAAACAGGCACGTGAGCACATCGAAGCCGATTCAAAACTCGACATTCAACTTTATATGACCGAGCAGTACTACGGCTTTATCGATGGCATGCTCAAAGAAGTCATGACAAAAGCCGAAGCGCGCAAGGACGCACGCGAACAAAGCGACAAAATCGACAAAGTCTTAGTGCACCCGATTTTTGGATCGTTCTTCTTCTTACTGATCGTTTATCTACTCTTCCAAATCACCTTCACCGTAGGCGCTTATCCGATGGAATGGATTGAAGCGTTGTTTGGGTGGCTTGGTGGACTTTGCGAGCACATGTCTGACGGTTGGCTCAAATCTCTCCTAATCGACGGCGTCATCGGCGGTGTTGGCGGTGTTGTCGTTTTCTTGCCCAATATTCTCATTCTTTTCCTCGGTCTTTCATTCCTTGAAGATAGTGGTTACATGGCTCGTTGTGCATTCCTTATGGACAAAATCATGCACAAATTCGGCCTACATGGACGCTCCTTTATTCCGCTGATTACGGGGTTTGGCTGCTCAGTTCCTGGTCTCATGGCCACGCGTACGATTGCAGGCGAAAAAGAACGACTCACGACGATGATGATTTTGCCACTCATGAGCTGCGGCGCCCGTCTCCCCATTTGGCTCCTTTTGGTTCCTGTTTTCTTCCCGCAGGCATGGAACGCTCCAGCGATGATGGGAATCTATCTTCTCGGAATCATCGTCGCATTTATTGCTGCCGTCTGTCTGCGCAAAACGATCTTTAAGGGCGAAGAAGAGCCGTTTGTCATGGAACTTCCCCCCTACCGATTACCGACGCTCCGTGCAACAATCACCCACATGTTTGAGCGCGCCTGGCTCTATCTAAAAAAAGCGGGCACGATTATTCTCCCCGTTTCAATTATCCTATGGGCTCTCGGATATTGGCATCCTGGCAACGGATTTGATGCCGACAAAGCTGGCGAAGCTGCGATCGTTTCTATGAAATCTAATCAAGAACTCGTCGCACATGTCCACGAAGTTGCCCCCAACACATCATTCGAAGATTTCGTTGCCTCTGCCGAAAAAACGCTTGAACAAAAAGAACAAGCAGACGATGCGTCCCAGGAAGAAGAAATAGAAAAAGCCTGGGAAGAACTTTCGAATGATGAAAAGCTAGAAAAAATTCAACAAGATGTCGTTTTAACAAAATCTGCACTTGTAGCTGAAGCCGATCTTGAATCTTCTGCAATAGGCATGGTCGGACACGCTATTGAACCTGTCTTTAAACCCATAGGCTTTGACTGGAAGATCGCAACCGCTGTCATAGGCGCTTTTGCCGCCAAAGAAGTCTTTGTCGCCCAAATGGGCATTGTCTACAGTCTAGGTGAAGGATCCGAAGACTCACAAGATCTCAAAAATACGCTCCAAAACCAATACAGCCTCTCCCAAGGCATAGCGCTTATCATCTGGCTCCTCATTTCCGCTCCCTGTATGGCCACCGTTGCCGTCATGAAACGCGAATCAGGAAGCTGGAAATACGCGCTCGCACAATTCGGCGGACTCACGCTCCTCGCTTATATCCTTGCGATGATCGCTTACCAAGTCCTCCGACTCATATTAGGCGCGTAATTGTAATTAAAAGAGCACATTCACGATCCACGTTCAATGTGCTCTTTGACATGTCAGAGGTCTCTATGACTATTCTTGAATTTATATATAATAACGTTTTGCCCGTTGCGCTCGTTTTGACAGTGGTCTTCTTTTTTGCAAAAAGCCAGATTAAACAATTCAAAAAGCTTTCCCAGGAAGGTGCGTGCTGCAGTTCATGTGACAATTGCCCATTTGCAAGTTTTGGTGGCTGCAAATCAAGCAGGGATGCAAAATGCCATTGCCATGATGAAGCAAAACGTACGACCGACATTCAAAACAGTTTGGGTCCTCAAAAAGTACATATTAAAGGACTGAGTACAAAAAAATAACCGTATCCTTAGGGACAACGGCAACAGTCTCTCTACCATCATGGCTGTTTACCTTCCCCGCATTGTACGCAGAATTTATTAAGTAGCATCAGATGAGCGTACAAATGCATGGGAAAGCTTTGTTGGGAGTTATCGAGCAAAAGAGCTACCTGAGACGAGAATTTTCGATGTACTCTCCATTCTCAAACACAAACCAATGCTTAAACTGACGCATTCCGCCGTCTTTCGTTTCAGCAAACTGCCAAGTTTTAATATTTTCTGCGAGGCAGTGGGCTAGATCGTAACTTCCAAGGGAACTTTCTTTAACAAAGACTTTGATGACACCACCTTTTGTGTCGATCAAAACGTGCATTCCGACTTTTCCTTGGATTACAGGACTCTTGACGATTTCTTGCTTATAACACGCTTCGATGTCAGGTCGATGATCGCGCAAAACTTGTTTGACGTTTTCGGGTCTGAGTCCACGCGATATTTCGGGCTTAAAGTTTCGCGACTGAACGGTGTACGTCGATCGTCTGTGCGGATTGGGTGTCTTTTTGCCTTCACGGTGACTACGTTTTTCAGCCCCGTCGGTTTTATTATCTACATTTGCCGTATTTGCTGCAGCGTTTTCGGGGGCTTGTTGTGGCACAGGGTCATCCGCAAAAGCGGCTGGTACAACAAATACGAAGCTTGCAGCTAAAGCCAAGCATAAGTTTTTTAATTTCATTACGTGCCTCCTAACCAAGTTTACGCTACACGTCGTACGCTCTATAACAGACTACAGCACAGATTCGTAAAAAAAGTCGTAACAGTTTTTTGCAGTCACGGCAAACAAAGGCCGTTATCCCTGTATTGCACAAGCAACTTTTATAGATGGGTAATACTTATAATGGCATTACAAATCTTTTCATGCCTATAAAAAATGCCCGGCGTATTGACACCGCAAAAGCGGTGGAAAAGCCGGGCTGCAGGCGGCGTATCGCTTTAGCGATAGACGCCGCAAATAAAAAAAAACGAAGGCGTCGATACAATAAATTTTAATAATTCACTGAACCAGAACATTTAATGACGCCCGTTGATCGATCACGATTGCACGTCTGTCCAACTTTGCAGCTAGCGCAATCTGCTTCGCAGTGATCCGCAAACGTATAATTTGCTCTCCAACCTGATTGACTGGGTTTTAAGCAGCGAAGGACGGATGGATCAGAATTACAATCAATGTATGACTGAGTTGCATCACAAGCGTCGCATTTATCACCAACATAACCGGTCTTACAACCACAAACGCCAGCATCTGAACATTTATTATTAAGCGATCCGTCACTGTTACAGCCGCATGCTACGCACTTTCCTGCATTTAAATAATAGCCGTCAGCGCACGAATTATAGGTGCAAACATTCGAGCCTGAGCATGTACCTGAACCGATTTTTTCATCGCAATTACAATCCGTTTCTGTTGAGCCACCAGAAGAGGTCGGCACGCATACATTTTCGGAAGATAATTTGTAATCATTATTACAAACATCTGCGACACAATAACCTGCAGAACATTTCCAAGCAGCTGTACTTAATGTTGCTGATTTGGCGTTGCAATTCTCGCGCGAATATCCACACTCGCTACTACTGTCTACAACACATTGCCCAAGTTTGGTATGATAATTCGGGAGACACCAATCGCTTAAGCAAACACCAGCACTGCACACCCCATCGAACCAACCGGGATTTTTAGTACAATCTATGAGTTCAGTACCACACCTATTAACAGAATCGGCTTCGCAACCGCCATTATAAATATGGTAACCAGGTCCACAGAGGTTCTCTGCTTCGCATTTGCCATTATTATTTTTGTACCCTAATTTACAATTCGATGCGATGCAAACTGAATTTTCGCATTTGCCGCCATCCCACCCTGCGAGGGAAGAACATTTAAAGCCATGCGTGCCACAATTATTAATATCGTCCGCTTCACAGTTACCTTTATATAAATGTTGTCCATTTTCGCAATCAATGAGTGCTTCGCAGATCCCATCTTTCAAAAGATAACCCGAAGAACAAACCTTGGCTTTGCAGTTATTCGTTTCACACGTGCCATCTTCCCAACCGGCTAACTTCGAACAATCATTGCCTACTCTGCCACAATTTGTGACTGAACTCGTGACGCATTTAGATTGGTTTGTATCATAATACTGATAATTCGTACAATCGGGAAGACACGTATTATTACTTACTTTGTATCCTGGTTTGCAGGTTAACAGCAAGCAACTACCATTGACACAATTTCCTGTTGCCCAATTGCTTATTTTAGATGCGCAGGCATAGCCTTTTTGACCACAACTCGTTAGACTGTTCTGTTTACATGTCGCACTTTCACTGTCGTAATACTCATCCAAAGTACACGTCGAGGCACATGTATTATTCACGGCTGTATAACCTTTTTTACAATCAACAACATTACACTTGCCATCCTTGCATATTGCAGATTGCGCGTTTTTGATTTGTTCCAAACAGGAGTATCCTGTCTGACCGCAGTTGTTGAGATCATCCGCGACACATACACTTTTCGAACTATCGTAATGCTGCCCAACTTTGCAGTCCGAAACACAGGCGTCCGCGTTTGGCGAAGGTTTATACCCCGGTGCACAACTCGTAACACTGCAGGAACCGTTCTCGCACGTTCCCGCCATCCAATTTAACACGCGTTCTGCACAAGCAAATCCCGTTTGGCCACAGTTATTAATATCATTGGTAACACATTGAGCAGTCTGACTATCATAATGTTGATCTGCCAGGCAGTCCGCTTTGCATTCATTTCCGACAACTTTAAAGCCGCTCGTACACTGATCAACAACGCAATTACCTTCAACGCAACTACCCGTTTCCCAATTCTGAACTTTTTGAGAACAAGCAAATCCCGTTTGACCACAATTATCAACGTCGTTATCTACGCACTTGGACCACAAACTGTCATAATGCTGATTTTTATTACAATTAGAAACACATTCATTATTATGCGCGGCATATCCATCAGCACATTCGGAGACATAACACATACCTTCCGTACACAGCACGATGCTTGAATTCTTAATTTGCTCCGAACAGACATATCCTGTTTTACCGCAGTTATTAATATCATCATCAACGCAAGTGCTACTATCATTATCATAATGCTGTCCTGTTGCACAATCCGATACGCAAATGCCACCAACGACCTTATAACCAGCATTACATTCAACCACGTGGCACTCACCGTCGATACATGCGCCATCCGCCCAATTGCTCACAATTTCCGAACAGGATCGACCATGTGATCCGCAATTGACGACTGTATCATTCTCACAAAATCCCGCATAATCGTGCGTATTCACACCACACACTGCTGAAGAACAATATTGCTCCCCTGAATTATCAATCGAATGACACGCTAACTGATCAGGACAGGCCGCAAAATTAAAGTTCAAAAGATACTTTTCGTAATCTCGAGGATCACCGCCTTCAACGATCAGATTTTCGCGTCTACAATCTGTCCCCATAGCTCGAGGACAGCGCACCGTTACGCGCCCACTCTCAAGCTGAATATAGGATATGTTCGTACATGATCCCGGCTCGCTCTTCCCTATTGCCGACACCATATCTTCATACGCCGAGTCGTCCCACGAACATCCCGAAACGCCACTCGCCAACAGCACCGTCATCATCGCCAAAAGGCCACGCGCCTTATGCATGCGTACCGTTCTTTTGCTCATCATCTCACTCCTTATTCAGCGAAAGTACTTATGATCTATCTATGAATCCGCAGCCACACGCTTTATAAAACGTTGCCACATCTTCACACCTTTAACAGTATAGCATAAATTCTTAAATTTCGAACCCCGAATGCATCTATATTGTATAGCTAAGGCACTTTGCTTTTATATTCTGTTAATTATTATATAGATGAGGGGGATGTCTCCCCCTGAGCGGCTATTTGCTCCGCAAATACGCCGCTACCCTCTCGATGTCCACCAATAAACCAGTCCAATGATTCAAGGCTGTTCATCAAAGATACATACTACAATTCAAAATTTACTTCATATTAATTAATATCACTACCATCAAAAAAAGGCTTCATAACACTTATATACAAAGCATCATGAAGCCTTTTTGCTTAACTAATTTCTATAAAATGATATGCGTCTCATTTCACCGTTGAGGTGTAATGAGTCGTACAAATATCCTTATTGTTTAGTACAAGCACCATTTTTAAGTGTATATCCCGTTTTGCATTCAACCGCTACACACGATCCTGACGAATTGCAAATACCATTTGCCCAACCGGCAGTCGTTGTACAATTCGTTTTGTTCGTACCACATGCCAGTATGGCTAAAACGCACACGTTGCTCGCGTTTAAACTATAACCAGACGCACACGAAGTTGCTTTACATTTGCCACTCGAACAAGATCCTCCTGCCCATCCTGCTAAGGATGCACAAGATGCGCCGTGAGCGCCACAATTTGTGACATCGTTCGCCTCACATTTACCATCATAATAATGTTGCGCTGTGGTGCACGTCGTCGCTACCGATGAACATACGCCATTACTTAAGCTGTAGCCCTTGGCGCACTCGCTTGCGACACATTTACCACTCGAACATGTACCCTTACTCCAGCCGGGGATCGACGTCGAACTGCACGCGATGCCATGGCCGCCGCAGTTCGTAACATCGTTCGCCTCACATTTACCATCGTAATAATGTTGCGCTGTGGTGCACGTCGTCGCTACCGATGAACATACGCCATTACTTAAGCTGTAGCCCTTGGCGCACTCGCTTGCGACACATTTACCACTCGAACATGTACCCTTACTCCAGCCGGGAATCGACGTCGAACTGCACGCGATACCATGACCACCACAGTTTGTAACGTCATTATTTTCACACGATCCATCGTAATAATGCTGCGAAGCGCTGCAGGACAACGCTTTCGCCGTGCACACGCCGCTGCTGCTCAAGCTGTAACCCTTGGCGCACTCGCTTGCGACACACTTGCCACTCGTACATGCGCCCTTGCTCCAACCGGGCATTGTCGTCGAATTGCACGCGATGCCATGACCGCCGCAATTTGTGACACTATCCGTCTCGCAACTATTATTATAATAATGCGTATTGCTGCCACACGTTGTCGCCGTTGAAATACACTTCTTATCTTTTAATGTATATCCCGAACTACAAGCCGTTGCCTCACATTTACCACTCGCACAACTGCCAGTACTCCAGCCAGGAATCGTCGTCGAACTGCACGCAATGCCATGACCGCCGCAGTTTGTAGCGTCATTATTTTCACACGATCCATCGTAATAATGCTGTGAAGCGGTGCAGGACAACGCTTTCGCCGTACACACGCCGCTACTACTCAAGCTGTAACCCTTGGCGCACTCGCTTGCGACACACTTGCCACTCGTACACGCGCCCTTACTCCAGCCGGGCATTGTCGTCGAACTGCACGCGATACCATGACCGCCGCAGTTTGTGACACTATCCGATTCACAACTATTATTATAATAATGCGTATTGCTGCCACACGTTGTCGCCGTTGAAATACACTTCTTATCTTTTAATGTATATCCCGAACTACAAGCCGTTGCTTCACATTTGCCACTCGAACAACTGCCATTACTCCAGCCGGGAATCGTCGTCGAACTGCACGCAATACCATGACCGCCGCAGTTTGTGACACTATCCGACTCACATACATTATTATAATAATGCGTATTACTGCCACACGTTGTCGCCGTTGAAATACACTTCTTATCTTTTAATGTATATCCCGAACTACAAGCCGTTGCTTCACATTTGCCACTCGAACAACTGCCATTACTCCAGCCGGGGAGCGCAGTGCACGCAATGCCATGACCGCCGCAGTTTGTGAGACTATCCGACTCACATGCATTATTATAATAATGTGTATTGCTGCCACACGTTGTCGCCGTCGAAATACACTTCTTATCTTTTAATGTATATCCCGAACTACAAGCCGTTGCCTCACATTTGCCACTCGAACATGTACCATTACTCCAACCGGGAATCGACGTCGAACTGCACGCGATACCATGACCGCCACAGTTTGTGACACTATCCGACTCACATGCATTATTATAATAATGTGTATTACTGCCACACGTTGTCGCCGTTGAAATACACTTCTTGTCTTTTAATGTATATCCCGAACTACAAGCCGTTGCCTCACATTTGCCACTCGAACATGTACCATTACTCCAACCGGGAATCGTCGTCGAACTGCACGCGATGCCATGTCCACCACAGTTTGTGACACTATCCGACTCACATGCATTATTATAATAATGCGTATTGCTGCCACACGTTGTCGCCGTTGAAATACACTTCTTATCTTTTAATGTATATCCCGAACTACAAGCCGTTGCCTCACATACGCCACTCACACAACTGCCATTACTCCAGCCGGGGATCGTCGTCGAGCTGCACGCGATACCGTGACCGCCGCAGTTCGAAAGACTATCATCTTCACATACATTATTATAATAATGCGTATTGCTGCCACACGTTGTCGCTGTAGATATACACGTACTATTATATAGAGTGTAACCTTCTTCACAACTTAGTGCGACACATGTATTTTGTATACAAGTTGCAGTATTAACACCCGTGATATTTCTGCAGTCATTTCCCAAATGCCCACAATTCGACGTATCACTTTTTTTACAAATCGAATCATAAGTATCGTAGTAATGTTCACCATCACAATTAGGTCGACACTCTTTAATGATCACGTCTATGGCAGGTTCGTCGCCTTCGCCCACAATCGTTTCTACAGACTGCTCGTAAACAGAGTACCCGTCCTTGCATTTTTCGAGTGTACAAACGCCTGCCTCGCAAGTACCCGTATCCCAGTTTAATACTTTTTTCGCACAGTCAAATCCAGTCTGACCGCAATGTTCCACACTATTGTTAACACAACCGCCTGTCTCATTGTCGTAGTGCTCGTTTTCAGTACAGCTTGAGGAGCATAGATTGAGGTCTTTCTTTAAATCATAGCCATCGATGCACGAAGTAACAATACATTTACCAGACTCACAAGTGGTTTTCTTAGAATTTTTTATATGATCCTTACAGGCATACCCCTTTTGGCCGCAATTACTCTCATCATTATCAACACATTTTGCTAGGTCATTATCATAGTGTTTTTCATCACCGCAATCAGGCAAACAAGCTTTATTAAAAACCTTGTACCCATCTTCGCATTTTGTAACGGTGCAACTACCTTGGTCACAAATTCCATCTACCCACTGCGCAATTGCATCAGAACACTTTTTGCCTGTACCACCGCAGTTATACTTATCATCGTTAACACATTTCATGGCGGTATTATCATAATGCGTTCCTGGTGCACAGTTGGGAACACACGTATCTTTACTCTCGTTGAGACGATATCCCATTTCACATTCAGAGGCAACACACCGTCCTTGGATACAATCTCCAGCCTGCCAACCAGCTAACTTGTTACAATCATAGCCATGCGCACCGCAATGATCAATCTGATTATCTTCACATTTTCCTGTTTCAGTCCACAAATGTTGATCTGCACCACATTTTTTTACACAATAATTAATGTCCCCGTTTTCATTTGATGCTTGTTTACACTCAAAATTTGTTGGACAAACATCAAAATTAAAATTGTGTATAAGCTGTTCTGGATTTGCTTCCTCATCAGGAAGATCCGTTGAACCAGGTGTCGGTGTAAGGACAAGTGAACCTTTGCTACAATTCCCATCAGCATCCAAAGTACAAGTTGCTTTCACACCTTCCAAATGAATATATGAAATATTTTCACATGACCCTGCTTCATTGTCTCCGAGAGCATTCACGTAATTTTGATATGCGTCGTCATCCCACCCACATCCAGATACACTCAAAGCAGCCGCTGCAAAAGCAGCTAAAAGCACGCTTTTAGTTTTGCGATTACAATTTGATGTCATAATAATTCCTCGTTATTATCTGACGAATAACCACGACCAAACCATTGGTATAAGCATTCGATTAATTATATTTCATGCAAAGGAGTATGCATAACACTCGTTCACCGAATCGCATACGCCTTCTGTGTTGCCTCATTTTAGCACAATGTATGCAATATAGCACAAAAAACTTATAGGCACGCACAGACTTTATTTGCTATCACTGCTGTCCCACTAAAACTTCATAAAATACTCGGACAACTCTACAGTAGCTTTGTTTTGTCGATATATAGTCGTTTCTAAACATGAAAAAGACTTAAGATAACTGTTAAATCGCCTGCGTCGCGAAGCCGAAGGCAAGCAGCGGGCGCACCGGGCGAGCGGGCGCGCATGTTGAAGACGAAGTCAAGTTCGCGCCCGCCGATGAGCGAATTAAATCCATCCCATTTACCTACATACACCCTTGGTCTGCCGCGTGTG
>JAZRWH010000175.1:0-18965 GCA_045599585.1 Myxococcota bacterium | reverse complement strand
CTTTCGTTTAACGTAAAATGAGCAAATGATCGCATCAAACCTCCGTATGTGTAGTTACGCAAAATCATCATACACCGGATTGATGCGGTCCTTCTTCATTTTTATGCATTTGAAACGATAATCTACCGACTTCCCCCTTCTCAAAAAAGACGATCAAGGCATTTTCGAAACCTAAACATTTAGGAAGAACACATGAAATACACACATCGATATCAGAAATTTTTATTAGCAGCTGCAGCCTGTGCGTTATGGGGTTGTTCTGAGGAACAAAAAGATCCAGAAGAAGTCATTCGCGTGCTTGGAACGTGTGGCAACGGCGTTTTGGATGCAGCAGAAGTATGCGATGGCAGTGCGATCCGTGAGGGTGCGTTTGCAGTATGCCCTGACGGCAAGGCTGCAGATATGAGCAAAGTTACGTGCTCTGACAAATGTGACTTTAATGTCGAAGCAGCGTGCCCGACTTCTGATACGGATGTCGAAAAATGCGGCAACGGCAAGCTCGATGCCGGAGAAGTGTGTGATGGCGGTTTGTTTGCTGACGGCGTCCGCGTGTGTCCTGAGGATCGTGCACCGCTTGCCTCTCCCGTCTTTCGCTGCACCACATCTTGCACGATAGACACGACGCTTGCTTGTTCCGACAATCCTTGCGGCAACGGGAAACTTGATGCCGGCGAAGCTTGTGACGGTACGAAATTTGATTCGGCGTCCGTTTCGGCACTCAAATGTGGCGAAGGCAAAAGAATTCTTGAATCGGCTTTGAAGTGTACCGATGCTTGTGCAATTGATGCGTCGACCGCATGTATTGGTGAGCGTTTTGTCGTGATAAGCGAGTTCATTCCGGCTCTTGTCGTGACCTCGAACTCTGTGGATCTTGATGGATTTGCTTTTGAGTTGACGAACATGGATCACGATGCAGCGGCAGACTTAAGCACCTGCTCGCTATACGCCGTCAGCTCCGATGGTAAGAGCGAAGTGAGCTGGCAACTCGCTGATTACGGTTTGATGATGCTTGATCCGCGCGATCCTCAAGTCGTCTGTATTCTTAATGAGGGTAAAGATAGTTTCCCCGAGGCTTGCGACTATACGATTAACGTTCAAAACTTCATTAAAACGTATTCGAATAAAGTGTTGTTAGCACTCAAATGTGGCGAAGATTACGTCGATATCATCAATTTGAACTCGGTTAATGCGGCAATTAATGCGTTTGGCGTCGATTTTGTCCGCAAATGCGATGCGCTTCCCGTGACTGAGGTGGCTAATGCAAAACTCGGCGAAGGTTGGACGATTTATCCCGAGTCGAATAAAGGGCCCAATTATGGGTTGGGCGAGCATTGCCCATCGCTGAGCTTGGCTTCGTGTACTTATACGGCTGATAGCACGACACTCAACAGTCGTAGTCAAAAGCTGACCTTGACGCTCGATGTCAACATTCCTGGTTTGAGCGATTTGAGTGATCACACTGACGTATCGAACGCTTTGATGTTCGAGTATTTGAGTGGCAAGCTCGGCAAAGATGGCAAAACGGTTTCGTACGAAGTGCATCACCGTCCGTCAGGTGAAGCTGACATGACGTGGACGAACAAGGACGGCATCGATCGTTACGTCGCCATTCAGCACAACTGGGATATGTACGAAGGTTATTGGACGAGTGAGACGGGGACGTACGTTCTTGACGCAGGTATTTCGTTTGACAATGGTAGTACTTGGACGATCTGTGGTCCCAATGGCATTATTGCTGACAATATCGATCTTGAGAAAGATCCGGCGCCAGCCTACAACGCAGCCAGCCGCAATACACTCGTCGTCGACTATGGTGCGTACGAATGCGGTAACGGCGTGCTCGAGCCAGCCGAAATTTGCGATACGACGCAATACATTGATGAAGTATTGGTGTGCAGTGATCCTGCGCAAGTTCCAGTGAATATGAGCAAGGCAAGTTGTCTCGGCTGCAACAGCGTATCCGTCGAAGCGGCCTGTGCGCTTGCCCCAGTAACGTGCGGTAATGGCAAACTTGATCTTGAGGCGGGTGAGCTCTGCGATGGCAGTTTGTTTGATGAAGCAACGTTGGCGACCAAATGCAGAAAAGGTTACAACTATGTCCCAGGTCGTTTGTCTTGCGATAAGGCCTGTGCTGCTTCATACAAGGCTTCGTGCATCGTCGATGGCTATGACCTCGCTATAGACGAATTTATCATTAAATATGATGAGACGACGAACGCCCCAGCTGCAATGGCGTTTGCGATTCGTCCAATGCAGACCGATGCAATAGACGCGAACGCTTGTAATCTTTGGTTGATGGATACGTCGAACAAAGCAATTAATACGTACAGCATGGCTTCGATCGTGACGGGCAGCGATGCTGGCAGTTCTGAAGTGTTTATGAATAGCTGCAAACCGGTCGTCATTTGTTCCGAGCCATACAAAGCCAACGAAGAAGATTACATTTTTCCGACGTCTATGTGCGATGCTCGCATCTTTATGCAGGATGCCTCTTCGGCAAGTGGATATATCGATATGATTGGTTTGAAGGATAGAATTTCGCAGCTTCAAATCTCGTGTTCGGGCGATTACGTCGATCATTTCGATTTTACAGGGCTTAAAAACGCGATGGCTCAAGGATATTCTCACGGCAAGCTGGTTGACGACCACGCATGGCCAGAACGTGCGACATGTGCGCTTAATAAACGCATGACGCTCGATAAAACGTACGATCTGTCTAGTTTTGCAGTGGGTGTGTGCGGAGATTAATTGAGCGCCTGCTATTGGCCGAAGGCCAATACGCAGGTCGCAGGCCGGCTATTGAGGTTGCCTCAATACGCCGGCCTTTTTTTGTTGTGAAGTCAGAACGAAGTATTAAGCGTTTGGGTCGTAAAAAAATGGGTTGGTTTAAGAAAAATAAAAAAGGCGCTGCAGTACTGCAGCGCCTTAACAAGCCAAACGCTATGCGAATTAGTCGTAGAGCGATGAGATGAGGTGATCCCAAAAACGATCCGGTGAAAGGGTGGCTTCGAAGTCATCACTAATTTGACCAGCGTAGCCTTCGGACGTCGCCGTAAAAACGCGTGCCTGCGGTATGAGCGCTTCAACAAAAGCATATTCTTCGTCGGTGAGATGTCCGTGGCAGATAATGACGTGGTTTGACGAGGGTTCAAGTGCTTGAAGCATATTGAGGTTTTGGCAGAGCGTGACGCTTGCGGGGGCGATGCGTGGTTCGGTGACGGCATGCCAGTGCGTGTAATCAGTGATATTTTTAATTATCTGTTGCATTGCCCACGGCGAGAGATTGGAAACGCAGGCGAGACTAAGCGCGTCAGAAGCGGCGAGATTAAGGAGTGCATTTGCACAGGTCATCATGGCTTGCGAGCCGAGCACCGTCACGTGCAGACGTGTATGTCCAGAAGGATCTTTAAGCGGCGAATCGTTGTCATTGATGAAAAAAGGAGGAATGACGATTTCTTCAAAGACTTCGTCCTCGATTTGAACGATTGTTTCGAGCAGATGACTTTCGTCGGGGCCTATGGCGGCAGAGCAGCCAGAGCCATATAACTTGAGTAAGTTTTGTGCAGCAGCAGCATGTTTAGCCCATAAGATCGTGTAGGTCGGGGCAATGATAGAGGTTTTTGTGATGAAGTCTATGGCTGTATCATCCTGAAGCAATGAGGTCGTGATCAGAATGGCATCGTTGACATCGGCAAGTTTTGTCAGCGCATTCGAAGCTTCAAAATAAACGGGGACGCCAGAAACCTTTGCAGCTTCACGGATTTGATTGGCTTCAGCTTCGTTGCGGCAGGCAATGATGAGCGGGGTGTGCATGGTGTGGACTCCTTATTACGTCAGAACCAGACTTTCGCACACTATCACTGTTGCCGCCAAACGATAAGAATAAATTGCTTCTGTCAACGCTTGTATTTTTGTGGGCTGTACGTGGAATGTTGTGGGGTTGTGGTACATTTGCGAAATTATAAATATATTGAAAGAAAGGTGTATAAAGCATTAAGAAACTGACGTTGTTTGATAGGTGTTTGACGCCGAGAGGTGTTGTTTGCTCACGTTTTCTTTTGTTTTGCAATGAGATCTAAAGTCATTCTAGCCATAGCGGCGTCAGCCGTCATTATAGCAGGCGGTGCTGCGGCCTTGTTTTTGACCCGTGATGACGGCACGACAGAAGTGTTGTCGGATGTCGTTGGCGGCTTTTCGGGAAAAGTGGTTGACGGTGTCACAGGCTATCCGCTGAACGCTGAAGTTGTCGTGAAATCGGGTTCACGCGAGGTTACACGAGTCGTTTGCGATGCTGAGGGGCGTTTTGGTGTAGAGCTTAAAAACGGAACTTATGCAATATCTGCGAGTTTCGATGGGTATGACAGTCGAGGGAAGAATAACCAGGCACGCATTGTGAAGATCGAAGATGGAACGCAGTACGTCAATGCCAAGCTTTCGTTGTGGCCCCCTGCTGTTCTTAAAGGCCGCATTGCCTCTGGAAACCGAGGTATTCAGGGGGAGGTTGAAGTTGTCTATCAGCATGATGCATCTGGGGCTCAGGATTACGTTTTGGAGCGAGTTTCCTCTGATGAAGACGGCGTATTTGAAATTTCGAAGGCGTATGCGGGTGTCGTAGATGTTGCAGTCGAAGCGGAAGGATTTGCTTCTGTTTTGTTGAGCGATATCGTTTTGGAGTCTGGTGAAATGGTCGATTTGGGCGATATTCCGCTCAAAGATGGCGTTTCAATTTTTGGTGTTGTTCGCGATCAGCAGAGCAAAAAAGGGGTATCAGGCGCGTTGGTTAAGGCCGTTGATGCGTCTGGAAAGGTGTTAAGCAAAACATATTCTGGAGCTGGCGGAACGTACAGGCTTCCTGCGGTAGATGCGAATCATGTGTATATTGCTGCAGATGCCGAAGGCTATCGTTCTTTTTCGGGAGCGATGCAGCTAGGCAAAACGTTTAATCGAGAACAGGATATTGATTTGAAACGCGCCTGGGGACTCAATATTGAGTTGATCAATAGCACCAATCGAGAGCCAATAAGATCTTTTGTCAGAATTAAAGATCTTTCGACAAACGACATTGTCTATAGTCAAGAACGAGCGAATGGAACGTTTTCGGTGAGCGATTTAAAAGGTGGGCCTTATCTTGTGTCGGCTCATTCGTATGACAAGCTAACGAAGTACGAAGTGCAAGCAGTTGCGGGCGATAGCGTTCGATTGCTTCTCAAGCCTTTTGCTAAATTAAATGTTCAAGTTGTGACGCGTCAGGGTGATCCTGTTACCGAAGGGACTTGGCGATATATTTTGAAGCCGAGTGAAGGAGCAGATCTTGTGACGAGTTCTTGGACGGCTTTTGAAGATCCGTCGTTTGTTATTGACGAACTTCAACCTGGCTCGTACCGCGTAGAAGTTCGCGTCAATAAAGATCACTCCTCGTCTTCGCCTGAAATTCTCATTGCGATGGGGGATACTAAAAATATCACGATACAGCTGACTGAGGGCGGTGTTTTGCAGGGACACGTCGTTTCAAGCGGTCGTGCACGTCCCGTTGCGATGGCTCGTGTAGAGTGGGTAGGAACGAACGTTACGACGATGACCGACAGAGATGGTTATTTTACGCTTGATCAGCTGCCGAATCGACCGATCGATATTAAAATTATTCCGAACGGGGGCACGGAAAAGACATTTACTGGTATTTCTGTTGCGGAAGACAGTACGCTTGAACAGGACTTCGAAGTTGATGCACCGCGTCCGGGCAGGGGCAATGGCGACCGACCACGTCCAAATTGGGGCAACGGCGAACGCCCGAACTGGGGCAACGGCGAACGCCCGAACTGGGGCAACGGCGAACGCCCGAACTGGGGCAACGGCGAGCGTCCGAACTGGGGTAATGGCGAGCGTCCGAACTGGGGCAACGGCGAGCGTCCGAACTGGGGCAACGGCGAACGCCCGAACTGGGGTAATGGCGAGCGTCCGAACTGGGGCAACGGCGAGCGTCCCAATTGGGGTAATGGCGAGCGTCCGAACTGGGGGGATGGCAAACCACCTTGGGGAGATGGTGCTCCTCCTTGGGGAGATGGCAAACCACCTTGGGGAGATGGTGCTCCTCCTTGGGGTAACGGCGAACGTCCAAACTGGGGTAACGGCGAACGCCCGAACTGAGGGGATGCGAATGTCCTAGATTAGGAAATCGAAGCGCGAGCCTAAAAACAAGGTGTCGAGTTAAATTAGATTTTTAGCGTCGGACGTTAGTTTGGGTCACTAGGCGTTTGGATGTTCGATTTATTTTGAACTGCATATTTAAGTCACTTGCAAATACACTCACTGCCGCAGGCTTAGAGAGGGTAGCGGCGTATTTCGTCCCATGAGACGTATCGTGATACGTCATTCATGGGATGAAATAGCCGCTTAGGGGGAGACTTCCCCCTCCCAAAAATAGAATAAAATTCTCACTTTTGTGATAAAAATAAAGTATTGAGTTTGGTTTGTGAAAAAACTGTGTAGAAAATGGAAGTTGTCAGCAAAGAAGTCTGGCTTAGTCGTTGGACTTTTAGGGTGCAGTCTGTGCATTTCGTGTATGGGGCCGGTTTACACGTGGTCTTATGCGCATACGGCAAGTCCGGTTGCAACGGCATCGTACATTCGGGCGGTCATGGCAGCCGAAGCAGGTCAGGATGAGATAGCTTTAAAATTTTACGATGCGGCACTTTCACGCGAATATTCAGAGAAAGTGAAGTTGGAGCGCGACGCCGTCGCCGATCGATTAAAAGCCGCCCAGCAATCGAAGCGATAGGGACGATAAGATTTGAGTGTGGCTATTTGGGGGTTCAAACAGATGAAAAAATATTTGATACCATGGGTGATTTTTCTCACTGTTTCTGCATCGGCATATGCGGAGACGCCTCAGTCGTTGTTAGATGCAGGCAATATTGAAGCAGCACAGACGCAACTCGAAGCTGAGGCACAGAGTGAGGATGCAAGGGTAGCGGTTCAGGCATTGTCTGGATTGATTCAGTTGGAGCTTAGTCGCAATGAGATTGAGGCTGCACGCGGGCATGTGACAAAGCTAGCGGAGCATCTAAGTCAGGCTGAATTTGTGTCGAAACTTGAGCATGGCAAAAAGTCAGCTTGGTTGGTGATTGCGGTGTGGCTAGATGCGCAGGTTGCATCGGCAGAAGGGCGTCATGAGGATGTGGTGAAGTCGCTCAAAAAGGCCGAGCAGCTGCTTGAACGTGTAGAAATATCTGAGGATTGGGCGGGTGCTATAAAAATCGAATTGTCGCACGCACTTGGTGATGATGAAAAACGTGCACGCAAGTATGCGGAGGAGGCAATTGAGCACTATAAGGCATTTGGCAATGCCGCAGCACAGGGAAGTGCCGAGGTTTGGCTGGCCGATATGGAACTTGGTCGTGGAAAAGAGAGACGAGCCATCACGGGCTACGAAGATGCTGTTAGATCATTCCGCAAAGCGGGTGAGTCACGTATGGTACTCGAAACGCGTCTTCATGCAGCAGAAAAGCTGAAAGTCGCAGGTGAAGACAAGGCGGCGCAGTCTCACATTGAAGCGCTTAAGGCGGACTTTGAGACAGCAGGTTCGCCGGGCGATCTTGCAAGCCGCGTTAGGGCGTTGGGCGTTGAACTTTAGTTTTGGATCAAAAGCCGCCTATAGGGGTGGCTTTTTTTGTATCTGTGCAACGGGATAGCCGAATAAGGCGTATATGTAGGGGAGTTAGAAGAAATGAGAGCAACGGGCGGAATACTGCTTTGTGCAGGATTTGGATCGCGGCTGATGCCGCTGACAGGCGTAATACCCAAACCGGCGATTCCCTTTTGTGGAGTGCCAATGGCGCACTATGCGAGACGGGCATTAGAGCGAGCAGGGGTGTGCTGTATGGGGATGAACGTTCATCATCTTCCTGAGCAAATGATTGAGGCTATGGACGGTGGTACCTGGGGGGAGGGGAAGCATCGTATGGCGATTTCGCATGAAGGGGACGAGATTTTAGGAACGGGTGGAGGCGCAGCGCGAGTTGCAGCACGGATGCCCTCGTGTGCACAGTATGTCATTTATCATGGAGACGTATTGTGTGGTGTGGATCTTTCGGAGGCGATAGCGTCTCATGAGGCATCGGGTGCGCGTGTGACGCTTGTTGTTTTGCCACGACCTGTGGAAGTTGCGGAGAACGTACGCAAGTCGTTGGGGATGATTGGTGTTGTAGATCATGAAATCGTGTGTATTCGGGATTGGTGGAAGCAGGACAAGTGTTTGGAGACGTATGCGCAACGTTGTTTTAGCGGTATTCATATTATAGACAGCAGTCTTTTGAAGGAGATCAGTACGGAGAAGAGTACGTGTTTAGTCACGGAAGTGTATCGAGAGATGCTGGCACGAGGTGAAAGGATCCATGCGTACGAGCCTGAAGGGGAGGTGTTTTTTGCGGATGTAGGAACACCAGGGACGTATTTGGAAGCGCAGAGTAGGTATTTGCGGAAGTATGCCGAGGGACAAAGTGTATTGTCGTTAAGGGTAGTGGGAGAGCGATTAGGAGATGCGTTGAGTTACGCGTTTTGTGGGGGAGAGCATTTTGCGGGGAACGCGTGGGAAGGCGTAGGGGATAATGTATGCATCAATGGTAGTTGTGTGCGTAGTGTAGGAGGGGGGCGCGTAATATCGAACGAGATGCTTTGTTGCCAAGGCGGGATTCGTCAGAGTGGTGCGTGGATTGTTGGATAGCAAGAGAACCCCGTAAACGGTTATATTGTGGAGGAATCCGTCTGTTTGAACGAGGATGTGAGAGCAGGCGGAAGAAAAAAAGCAATAGAACGAAAAAAAAGTTTGACAGGAGGGGGGTAGGAGCGTAAAAGCGCCCTTGTTCGACGGAACGGAGCTACGAAAGAGAGCGACGGAGCGACGAACGGTTTGAAAGAAGAATAGCTGATGTATGAAGAGATGGCCGAGTGGCTGAAGGCGTTCGCCTGCTAAGCGAATATACGTTTTATCGCGTATCGAGGGTTCGAATCCCTCTCTCTTCGTTGTGCACCCGTAGCTCAACTGGATAGAGCAACGGCCTACGAAGCCGTAGGTTGGTGGTTCGAACCCACTCGGGTGTACTCCCAATATGCACCCGTAGCTCAACTGGATAGAGCAACGGCCTACGAAGCCGTAGGTTGGTGGTTCGAACCCACTCGGGTGTATACTTATTTCATGCACTTGTAGCTCAACTGGATAGAGCAACGGCCTACGAAGCCGTAGGTTGGTGGTTCGAACCCACTCGGGTGTATACTTCTTTCATGCACTTGTAGCTCAACTGGATAGAGCAACGGCCTACGAAGCCGTAGGTTGGTGGTTCGAACCCACTCAGGTGTATATCTGGAGTTGAAAATGGCAAGCCTAGATAAGTGGTATATGTCACTTGCGTTAAAGCTTGCGCAGGAAGCAGCTCTTAGAAACGAGGTTCCTGTTGGCGCGGTATTAGTTGTTGATGGAAAACTCGTTGGTTGGGGCAGAAATGACCGTGCGAATCAGAATAATATTCTGGGACATGCGGAGTTGCTTGCGCTACAACAAGCATCTGAAACGTTAGGAAACTGGCGTTTACGAAAGAGTACATTATATGTGACTTTAGAGCCATGTATAATGTGCACTGGTGCGCTTATACAAGCACGTGTTGATCGTGTTGTGTTTGGGTGCCGCGATGTAAAAATGGGAGGTATGCGTTCGCTTTATGCGTTAGCAGAAGACCCAAGAATGAATCATCGCATTAGAATTGACGAAGGATTAATGGCGGATGAATCGTCATTTATTCTTCGCGAGTTCTTTGATAAACTGAGAATGAAGTAATCTCCGAATATGGAGGGATGGCCGAGTGGTCGAAGGCGCGTGACTCGAAATCACGTTTACGGCTTGCTGTAACAAGGGTTCGAATCCCTTTCCCTCCTTAGATGAAGATTAGCCTCATCTGGAGGGATGGCCGAGTGGTCGATGGCGCACGATTGGAAATCGTGTATACCTAAACAGTATCATGGGTTCGAATCCCATTCCCTCCTTTTAGAAAGCAAGATTCAGGCGATGTGACGCTTAGGAACTAATCCGTCAGGACCGGAAGGTAGCAGCGGTACGATCTGATGCGGGTACGTCTCCTGAGTCTTGCTTTTTAAATGTTGGAATGAGGATCCTCTCTTGGAGGGATGGCCGAGTGGTCGATGGCGCACGATTGGAAATCGTGTATACCTAAACAGTATCATGGGTTCGAATCCCATTCCCTCCTTCATAAAGAAGGCAAGATTCAGGCGATGTGACGCTTAAGAACTAATCCGTCAGGACCGGAAGGTAGCAGCGGTACGATCTGATGCGGGTACGTCTCCTGAATCTTGCCTTCTTTCGTTTTTGCTTTGTACCATGTTCAGATTGCTCTCCCCCGCTTCTCTTAGCGTCGAAATTAAAAAATCTCGCTTTATCGCAACGTGTATCCCTATTGAGTCGCCAGAAATGGCTATGGCTCAAATCGAAAAATTGCGCGTTCCTGATGCTACCCATAACTGTTGGGCTTGGCGTATCGGTGACGCTTATCGCTTTAATGACGACGGCGAACCCGGCGGTAGTGCCGGTCGTCCCATACTCGCGGCAATCGATGGACAGGAATATGATGGCGTACTCGCGCACGTCGTGCGCTGGTTCGGCGGAATTAAACTCGGTGTCGGTGGGCTGGTCCGCGCTTATGGCAATACCGTTGCTCAAGCTCTGCGAGAGGCCGAAAAAGAAATCATCGTTCCAATGATGACTATCCGCTTCGTTGTCACTTTTTCTGATACGTATGCTGTTTATGGCGTCATTACGCAGAGAAAGCTGCTAAAAAGCTCTGAAGAATACCGTGCTGACGGCGTCCTCTTCGAACTTGTCGTGCGTCAGGATGAGACTCAGGATGTTAAACTTCAGCTTAACAATGCGACTTGCGCTCGATTGCGTTGGGTCGATGATCTATAGAGGATCCCTTTCATGAAATATTTGCTTCTCTGTTTGCTCGCTCTTGGCTCTCTTTGCTGCGCTTGCTCCTCTGCTCCCGAAAAAGCTACTGAGGCGGCGCCCGTCGTGAATCCCGCAAAAATCGATGGCACTCAAGCGCCTGTAATGATGCCTTATACGCTTACGCTCACGGCTTCAGATGATCCCAAGGGCAAACTCGTCGTCATCGATATCCTCTACAATGACACTATTCGCGTGGATTCGACGCTTAAAATCGAAGCTCAGAACGGTGAAATCTTAATCAATACCGCAAAATATCGTAGAGCTTTCGACGACGGTACACTCAAAAAAATTGATGGCACTTTTATTGAAACCTTGCCTCCAGCTGAAAGCGGTACCCACGTTATTCGTCAGATCGTCCTGAGCGGCGATGAAGCATCCGTCATTGCAAAAGTTAGCTTTTCTGAGTCTGGACTGTCTTTCGAAATGCACGAAGTCTGGCCGCCTGAACCCGTTGAAGAAATTCCCGAAATCGCAACAGAACTCGATCATCCAATTGATGTCAATGGCGCAGTTATCGAACGAAGCATCAATATTGCTCCTAAACGTCCGACTAAAAACGCTGATAACTCTAATCCATAAGCCACAGCTAAATGTTTATCGAATCGCTTCAGGTCAGTCAGTTCCGAAATATTCTGCAGGCTAGTCTCGAGTTTTGCCCCGGCTTCAACGTGTTTTATGGCGATAATGCCCAGGGCAAAAGTAATCTGCTCGAAGCTATTTATTTCATGGCTTACGTCAAAGGCTTTCGCGGAGCACACACTGCAGAACTCGTTAAACAAGACGCTCCCGGTGCCCAGCTTGCGCTCACGCTTAACCGCGAAGGCGCACTTACGCGACTCGGTGCCCAGATCGTCGGTAAACAACGTAAAGTCCAGATCGATCGTTCGCCTTGCGCTAGACTTTCGGATTACCTCGGCGTTTTGCGCACAATTCTCTTTGTTCCGTCAGATGTAAGCCTCCTTCAGGTTGCACCGGCAGACCGGAGAACTTTTTTAGATCGAATGGTCTTCAATTATCAGCCAGTTTATTTGCAAAATCTTGTCTTGTATGACAAAAATTTAAAACTTAAATCGGCTGAACTGCGTCAGGATGTGCCAAATACGGCTATGCTAGACGTCTATGATCAGGCACTCGCCTACTATGGTGCAGAGATTATTCGCTCGCGATTTAACTATTTTAAGGCACTCGCGCCCTACCTCGCTTCGATTTTTTCAGCGATTTTCGATGACAGTTTTACCTGCTATCCGCAATATATATGTGCCTCTGGCGGTACGCATACTTTCTGCCCAGAACCACAAATGTATCCACTAGATGCCCTACTCGCGGCTTATGATCGAAAAATCCATTCTTCAAGAAACATAGAACTTGTGCGCCATCAGTCGTGCTCGGGACCACATCGAGACGATTGGACGCTTATTCTCAATGGCCGAGAAGCACGCTATTTCGCAAGTCAAGGACAACAACGCTCGATGATCCTCGCACTCAAAATGGCCGAGATCGCTTGTCTTAAAGCCGAAACAGGCATCGAACCCATTTTTCTACTCGATGATATTTCTAGCGAATTAGATCCAACGCGAAACGATCGACTCGCACAACATTTATATCGTCTTACAACACAGACCTTTCTTACGACGACATCCAAAACTCACTTTAAACTGCCTGCAATCGGCAGACTGTTCCGTGTTGAAAACGGAACTTTCTTACAGGATGCGTAAACTTGGAGTTCACGTTGACTATCCCTCCTCCTCCTAAAAAGTGTCCGTTTGATCAGACTTTGTGCGCACTTCGTGCGCTTGGGTTAGGCGATGAAGCCGATGCATGGCAGGCACGCTATGAATCTGCTATTTCGGATGCTCACGTCGATATTCTCGTGATAGGCGAGTTTAATCACGGCAAATCGTCGTTAATTAATATGCTCGTGGGGGAGGACGTGCTTCGCGTAGGGTTGACTCCGACGACCCAAGTCGAGACGAATATCGGTTTCGGCGCAGAACATGCCCACGCCGTTCTCTACGAAATGAATGGTTCTAAAAGGACGATAGAACTCGATCAGCTCGGAGCAAACGATTCGGTTGGCGTGGCGCGTATTGATGTGATGCTCCATTCCGATCGCTTCGATAGCGCAGCGCGTTTTGTGGATACGCCCGGACTGAACGAAGCGCACGCATTGCGCGAATCATTGATTCGTCAGCTCATCGATCGCGCTTCGCTCGTTTTATTCGTGCTCGATGCTACGCAGCCTGCAACGCGTCAGGAAATGTCTTTGATCGAATCTAGCATCGCTGCACTCCAGCCGCATCAGGGGTTGATCGTCGTTAATAAATGCGATCGACTCGATGAAGATGAATTCAAAGAAGTGAGCTGTTACATCGAAAAAACAGTCGGCTCACACTTCGCGCCAAACGAAATTTTCTATACGTCTGCACGAAAAAAGAATTACGAAGGAAACGCTGCTCTCATCGATAAAATTAATGAAATCGTCGACGTTCAAAAAACAATCGTAACAAAGATTGCGCAACAACGTTGCCTAAACGCTGGATTTGCTCGTACTGCCGCGCTTTTGTGGTTCGCAAATACCTGCGCTGCAATGACGCCGTCGCAGCTGCAGTCGCTCATCAAAGCCCTCGCGCGAGTACGTAATGATGTGCTCATGGAAGCTCGCATGGATGCTGTGAATCGCGGCGACACAACGATTTCACAGAATGTCTTTCAATCTATTGATGCTTTTGAAGCCGATTTTCAAAAAGCAATCGATCGTGAGATCGAAAAAGTTTCGATCAATGACGTCGAAACGTATCTCGATAGTTTTGTCCATGCTGAATATCGAACGTGGTTGTTGGCACGTCGCACAGAGATTGCCACTGCGTACGCCATGACGGCCGTCGATGTGTTGGCTGGCGTCGTTCAGCTCGACGCTTCGTTTTGCCCGATTCTCGTGCATTGCTTCGAAAGACACGCAAAATGTCGCTATATTGATAGGCTTCTCTCGACAGTACTCGCGAAAGACGCTTGTGCCCCAAACGATGGTTTTGTCATTGAACGACTTGTTCGTCTGCCTGGGGTATACAAGCTCAGATTGGATAGCTCAAAAAAACACGCGCATGAGTGTATCGCCGATTGGGCTTCGCAGCTTCGTTCCGAAATCAAAAAAGACTTTGAGCTACAGCGAAACATTTTTGCTCAGATAACCGTTTTGAATAACGGGGCGCTTGCGGCGCTGTTGCAGGCCACAGCAAAAAATATTCTTCAATGCTCCGGACAGTCGATCGATCTGGACGATTTGGATGAAAAACTCATGGGAGAATGGAAATTATGAAACGCATCACCCTCTGTGCTGCATTTTTTACTGCGCTTTTGGCGTTTGGCTGCAGAAATGATACGGATATGTGCCAAAAAGACGCCGATTGCTATGCGCTTTGCGTATCGTACGCCCAGTCTAACATGCTTTACGCGTGCACCGAAGATAAGCAATGCACATGTATTGATGCGGAAGAACGCGAGTGTGATATCACCGAAGAAGTTGCTAAAGGCGAACAAACTCACTGCGAAAAATTATGTAGTGCCGTTAAACCTGGTACCCAGGGCGTCTGTAACGACAATTTGTGTGACTGCGTCGATCCTTCTTCCGATCCGAACGACGGTACGGAAGGCGGCGGCTCCGAAGGCGGCGGTGATAACGAAGGCGTGTGCTCCAAAGATATCGATTGTTTCTCAATCTGCAAAATGTATTCGCAAAACACCGTCCTGTACGGTTGCTCCGAAGGAATGTGCAGCTGTCTTGACAAAGACGAACTTACGTGCGACCCCAACGAAACTGCTGAACAAGGCGCGAAAACACATTGCGAAAAAGTTTGTGAAGCACTCAAACCAGGAACGACGGCTGTTTGCGCATCGAATATGTGCGAGTGTCGTACTTCCCAAAACTAGACGCTTTTGGCTTAAGGAGCTTTTATGATCATTACATTCTCCGGCGTCGACTGTGCCGGTAAATCGACTCAGATTAAAGCGCTCGAAAATTATTTCATCTCACAGGGCAAGACCGTTAAAGTGTTTTGGTATCGTCCCGGCTACTCTAAAGAGATGGATTTCGGCAAAAAGATCATTCGTAAAGCCGTAAAGCTCGGGCGTTGGGCGCTCCAACACGCGCCGCGCATCGGGACGGGGCATCCTAAAAAGATTGACGTTGATCCGTCTCAAGTAGAACGTTCCGCTGTCGACCAAAATACGTCTAAACCTAAATCAGGCGCTGATTTGCGAGTCCCCGCACCGGTTTGGCTCACGACGGCTTTTATCGATACGATCTTTCAGTGGGCAATGAAACTTCGCTACTACGCTCACCGCTATGATGTCGTCATTTGTGATCGTTTTCTTGATGATGCTCGCCTAGATCTGCTCTTCAGATTCCCAAAATATCGCTTTACAGATGATATCTTTGACCGAATCGCCCTAATTCTCCCCAAACCTGATACCAAAATTTTGCTTTGGCTCCCGTTTGACGAGATGGTGCGTCGCGTCGAAGCTAAAAATGAGCCCTTCCCCGATCCACCCGAGCTTCGCGAGCGTCGCTACCGCGCATACGAAAACCTGACCGATGCCATTCGCATTGATACGTCTGGTCCATTTGAAAATACGCATGCGATGATTCGCGCTGCCGTCGATCCGAAGGCGTAGATCTGCCTTTTTGATTTGGTTTTGTCCCGCGACGCACGTACGTGCGCGCGGGAAGATGGCATGATCAAACGCAAAATATAAGCGAAGCGCTACGTTGTGCGCCGCAGGCCAGAGGGGGTAGACGCGTATTCCCTTTGTTCAAGACCATAAGAATGAATGCTAACTCCGTGAGCGCGTACGCCTTGGACAAAGGGAATAGCGGCTCAGGGGGACACTTCCCCCACATGCAAAAATTTTAGAAAAACTTTGTCCGCTTTGTCTGAAACTTCAACTGTATCTATTATATATGAAAGAAATTCTTCCGATAGACACGCATCTCGATGCGATTTTAGCACTCGATGCGCCCAATTTTGTGCTTCGTGCAACGGCTGGTAGCGGCAAAACAACGCGCGTTCCGCCTGCACTGGCTCGTCGTGCGCATGGCCGTATTCTGTGCGTTGAACCACGGCGCTTGGCCGCAATCGCTGCGGCTCGGCGATGCGCTGCTGAGGCTGAACAAAAAGTCGGTGATACGATCGGTTATCACGTGCGCATGGATAAGGCCTTTGGCAAGAATACAAAACTTGTCTTTGTCACAACGGGCATTTTAATTCAGTATTTGTGCCGTGATCCGATGCTCGAAGGCATCGATGCGATCATTTTTGACGAGTTTCATGAACGTTCGCTCGACATGGATACGGCGCTTGCAATGTGCCGATTTGTCCAAAAAGAAGCGTCACCCGATTTGCGGATTATTGTGATGAGTGCCACGATCGACCCGGGGGCGTTAACGCAATTTTTAGAACCGTGCGGGATTTACGATGTCGAGGCGCCGCGTTTTCCGCTCGAGATCGAGTATGCTGCAGTGACGCCAGGCATGCGTTTTGCCGATTATCGTCCCCAACTCGTCAACGCTCTTGAGCGCGCTGCCAAACACGATCAGGGCGATGTTCTCGTGTTTTTGCCGGGTATGGCAGACATTCGCGCTGCAGAAGATGAAGCGCGCGCTTTGTTTGGAAACGCATTTGACTATTACGTTTGTCATGCGAGCTTGCCCATCGACGAACAGACGGCCGTCCTCAAACCACAGTCCGACAAGCGCCGCATCGTGTTGTCGACTAACGTCGCCGAAAGCTCGGTGACAATTCCACGCGTGACGTGTGTCATCGACGCTGGCCTGGCTAAAGAAAAGTTTTTTGATTCAACAAGCGGATTGTCGCGTCTCGAAACGACGCGCATTAGTCGCGCCTCGGCAGATCAGCGCGCTGGCCGCGCGGCGCGTATTGCACCGGGACTTTGTTTGAGGCTTTGGAATCAGGCGACTCAAAATCTTCTCGATGCCGACATGCGCCCGCAAATCGAACGCCTCGACCTCGCACAACCCATGCTTCAGGTCTACGCTTGGGGGCTCGAAGTGCCTCAACAACTCGCTTTTTTGACGCCGCCGCGCCCCGGTCGTGTCGCCGATGCATGCGATCTGCTCGTACGCTTGGGGGCACTCGAATCCCTATCGGATGAAGAGGGTTCCCAAAACAATCCGCAGTTGCTCAAACTCACTCCGCTCGGTAGCCAAATGGCCGCCCTTCCGCTCGAACCGCGCCTTGCGCGATGGATGATGGCCGCCCGCGAGTTCGGATGCGAAAAAGATGCTGCGCTGTTGGCCGCTTATTTGTCTGAAGCGCCTTATCGACGCGGCGCTCGTGAACGATTCGCTGGCCCCGACCTCGAAGTCGATCTCGAGATCCTCCGCAAACGTCTTCCAGATGACCTCTTGTACATTAAGCGCGAAGCCGCTGATCTTTTAGATGCACTGCGCGATTTGCCACGCCCGGATACCCTTCGTTCTACCGCTTCGGACGCTGAAGCTCGGGCTCGCTCTATGTTGGCTGCATACCCTGATCGACTCGCTGAACCTCGTCAGCAGTCGCGGGATAAACTCAAACAGTTTACTGCGTCCGATCCTAACCGCTTTTTACAACCCATACTCGCGCGCATGACGCCTAATCGCGGCGTTCAACTTGCGCAAGGACAAACGCTTACGGATGCGCGTTACCTCATTTGCGCAGACCTCGATCTCGTGCGCCACGTTGAACGCGCTTCTAATCTCGTCCTTAAAGCGATCGCCGTCGACCCCGCTTGGATCGATTGGAAAACTGGCGTCCGCGCTCGTTACGAAGCCGAAAAAGATCGCGTCGTGATCGCTGAGTCTGTTTATTACGACGTCTTCACGCTGCGAGAGACTTTTTTGCACGATAAAAAATATGCTAAACTAGAACAAAAAATTCTACTCGAGGCTGCGCAAAAAAATCCCCTGAAGGCTATTAACACCGAAGGACCTGCAATTACTTCGCTTATGGCACGTATGCGATTCGTTAAAAAGATCGAGCCGAGTTTTGATTTCCCTGAGCTCGACGAAACGTTTGCTAGCTTCATTTTGCCGGATCTCGTCGAACACGCCCACAATTTTGAAGAATTGCGTGCCATGGATTTGACTGCCATCATGCTCAATGCGCTAGATGACATGATGCGCGCAATGCTCAATACGCTCGCTCCGACCCATGTCAAACTCGAAAATGGTCGCCTTTGTGAAGTCGATTATACCAACGATCCGCCTATCGTGCGCGTTCGCATTCAACAGGCCTTTGATACGTGGCACGTCCCTCGCGTTGGCGGCGGCAAAATCCCCGTGCTCATGCACCTTTGCGCACCAAATAATCGAACGGCACAGGTTACGCAGGACATGGATTCGTTTTGGAAAACGGGTTACCCCGAACTCCGCAAAGTTCTTAAAGCGCGTTATCCTAAACACGATTGGCACGATGTTTCGGGATGATGTTGCTTGAATCATGTGGGGGATGTGTCCCCCTGAGCGGCTATTGCCCGCATGATGCGGCCAATACGCCGCTACCCCCTCAGCCTGCGGCGCGACTACGAGCCGCGTTAGTCCCAAAACAAGATCGCGTTCTCGTCATGACGTGTTCGATAGCTAAACTTGTAACGTTGGCTCAAAAACTGCGCGAAAAAAAAGGCCGCTCGTATGAGCGGCCTTTGATGCATTAAGCGATGTAGTGATTACTTGATGTCGATGCTCTGTTTGATGAGCGGCGGAACGAGGAAGTAAGCAATACCCGAGTTGAGGACAGAACCATCACCACGGACGTTGATACGAGCGCGGTAGACTTTCGGTTCGTCAAGTGCAGGCTTGATCTTCTGTTTTTGAACGGGAACGACATCGTAGCAGACAGACGTACCAGGCATGAGGTTTTTAATACCAGGCATGTTTTTGTTTGAATTGTCGACCGTG
>JAZRWH010000174.1:0-3707 GCA_045599585.1 Myxococcota bacterium | reverse complement strand
TCTCGAATGCCTTTAAAATTCATTAATATATAATTTTTAAGCGCATCATAAGAGCCAGTCTGTGTCCAATAACTACCAAATTCTTGGTCGAGTATCGCGTTGACGACCGAGCATGGATTATAAAAACTCGTGCGATCGAGTTTATATCCATCATACCAGCGTTTGCATTCGTTAAAGCGCATATCGTGTTCAGCACACAACGCCTTTACTTCGTCTTCGGTAAAACCGACAAAAGGCGTAAACTGTCTAGCGTTGACCATTGTATATTCGCGAAATACGTTGAGCTTGGATTGTATCTTATCGCGCACGACCGGCAAAATACCCGTAATATAGACGAGTGCAAAAGCTGGCGAAAGCGAGAGATTTTTAAACATACCATTGAGAAATCTCAGGTATGGATTAAATATCGTCGCTTTAACCTGTTCTCGAACCAAAACATCGTATTCATCGATAATTAAAACAAATTGTTCGCCAGTTTGCATGTATGCTTTTGCAATGCAATCTTCAAGAGCGTCGTCGTCTTCGATACCTGCATCGGGAAACTCCCGGATCATTTCACGGCGAATTTTGGCCGTAAACAACGGCACGATGTCTTCATCGCCGTTGGAGTTGGAATAGAACGCATTCATATCAAAACAGATCACGTTATATTGATTGAGATGCGTTTCAAAGTCGGGACTTTGGGCAATCTTGAGCTTTTCAAGCAATGGGCGCGAATTGGCTTTTTTGCTATAATAAGCAACGAGCATGCCGCTCATCATCGATTTGCCAAAGCGACGCGCTCGCGAAACGCAGACATAATTCTGTTCCGTGTTAATGAGCTGGTTCAATTCGTGGATCATCATCGATTTATCGATGTAGATCTTTGAATTCATTGATTTTTTTAACAGCGCTTCACTTGGATTGACATAGAGTCCCATGATGTTGCCTCCTGCGATCGTTTTGTGTGTGGACGTGTCGCGTTGTTGAGACGTGTCGCGACACGTCTCAACAAAATCGAGTTTAGCATAAAACGAGGATCATGGCGAGCAATGGGACGATGGTGGCGTCGGCTATTCGCGAATTGGAGACGTGCGTGCAGCACGTCTCTATTTCGCGAATACGCCTCGCGATCGCGGCTATTTTCCGTGTTGAGGCGTTGTGCACAACGCCTCAACATGGAAAATACGCCGCTCTGGCCTCCGCTTCTCCCTCGCCTTCCGTGGCTGCGTTGCATGCAACGCAGCTACACGGATGCTCGGTCAATACGCGTCGGCTGATATATATCGGTTACCCGCACTTCAATGCCGGCAATCCTCTGACGATGTGCACAGTGCGCACGCTCAATTCGATGATGCTCAAAACGAGGTCGAAGATATAGCGAGGATTGTCGTGCTCGCGGCCCCAGTCGTTGGGATCGTTGATAATACCGGAGGCTTTGTCGACCGAATATTGATATTGATCCACGAGCCAGCCAAGGGCAGTTCGGCCATTGACGATGTATTCGTCGACTTCAACAGGAATGTTTGAGATTGTGATATCGCTGTTGAATGTCAATGTGCGGCCGTCTTTGCTCAGTTTCATTTTATCGACTTCGAATCGGCCGCGCTCGGCGCCCGTCACTTTGACATCGCCATTCGCCTCTACCGATTCATAATTGACATGCAATTCGCCAAGCTCGCGGCCCGCTTTGACAAAGGCCCTGAAATCCTCAACTTTCTCGACAATCGGAATGCGCGGCAGCGACTTCTTGAGATCGTTCGCATACGTCGCGCGATACGTCGGATGATGCAGAATGCCATAGACATAATAAAATATATCTTCTTTGGTGATAGCCTCACCCCCTTGCCCCCTCTCCATCGGAGAGGGGGTGAGAGAGAGTTGAATTTTCTGTAATACATCGGATAGATGATGCAATACTTCGTTATTTGTAAATCGAATCACACGATATCCTAAAGAATTTAGATCGTGTGTTCGCTGTTCGTCTATATATTGCTGATTAGCTTCGAGATGGTAATCGCCATCTACTTCAATGATAAGCATTTTTTCAAGGCAGACAAAGTCTGCTATATAGACATGAATGGGATGTTGCCTTCTAAATGTATATCCAAGTTTTTTATTGCGTATAGCTTGCCATAATGCATTTTCTGCTTCTGTTTGATCTTTGCGCCCTTCCCTCGCTCTATCTTTTAATTCATGCCACATTTGTTTATTAGATGTTTTATATTCTATTCTTTTATCATTCAGCGATTCTGTATCAAACGATTTGTTGGCTTGTGCTAAGCCCCTCTCCTTTGGAGAGGGGGTTGGGGTGAGGCCATACGCCTCGCACACTCGCTCGTACATCCAGTCCGTGATCCCGTCATGCCGCATATATTCTCCCCTCTCCTTTGGAGAGGGGCCGGGGGTGAGGCTAAACAAACTCCGCACACCGCTGCGCTCTTCTGCCGTATCGTAATAATACAACGGGAAACATTGGGAATCACCAACACTGTGTAAATCTGAAATACAATTCATCATTAAACAACTGAAATCTTTCTTTCCTCCTGGTGATGCTACACAAAATATCAAATTCTCATGCGCTGGCGTCGGGAAAAGACGGGGATTTTGGCCAGGTCTTTCGTTTAATTGATCATTAAAATATAATTTATTTTTCACAAATGGTCGATAAATAGACTCTCTTTCACCTTTTGAATTAAATTGTATTTGTACTCTTCTAGATAACAAATTTCTCCAATTTACTGTAATATTTCCTTGACTAGAGTCAGGAATAATATCATCAACTGAATTAATCTCTCGCGTTTCTAATTTATTTAACAATGAGTTATAATAATCTATCGTTATATTAACATTGTGATATAACTTTTCTAAACTAAAATTATTACACCAAATATCTCTTTGTGTTTTTACGCCGCATGTATATCCGTCAAACACGCAACCTTTTTCACCCACAAATTTCTTTTCACAATCGAGTGGAATCATCTTTTCAAAGCTGTCATTTCTTTGATTGAGCCAGTCGTTGTTTTTGTCCGGGGTGAGCGTGGTGAGCTGCATGTTTTTGCTGCAAATCGAGTAACGCGATTTGACGAGATCGAGTTTTTCTGCGCGTTTGAGGTAATCGGCCACGGCTTCGTATTGGATAAGAGCCGAGCCAGGGCGTTGCGGGGCTGGCGATTGAGGCTCCGCAGAGGGGGTAGCGGCGTATGACTCCGTCATAGCCGCGCAGGGGGATACTTCCCCCTCCGGAAGTTTAACGAGGAATGTAAACGCAACACCAACCATGATATTGAAAACATTTCCACCTTCAATTTTTGCTGTATTACCGATTTTCCCCTTTATACCGCCACGCAAATTGTAAATATAAATATAGTCGAACTCTTCAGTTAAACATTTGCGCAAACCGTCGGCTCCCATCGAATCAATCCATCCAGCATTGGAAATAAAGCCGATGACGCCACCACCCGGCGTTTCATTGATGCGGTCGGTTGCCCAGCGAATCGCTTTGATATAGGAATCATAGAGCGCATTTTTGAGCGTTGCGGTTGAATATTTTGCATACGTATCGGCAATTCTGGCTTCGAGCTGAGGATAAGACTGATTTTGCGCATTGTCATTTGCGGATTTCTGTCCGACAGAATACGGCGGATTGCAAACGATGACGCGGATGGGGGCTTTGCGCTGGTTTTCGATTTCTTCGGAATTTTCTTCAAAACAGCCGGGAATAACTT
>JAZRWH010000173.1:0-13903 GCA_045599585.1 Myxococcota bacterium | reverse complement strand
TGTTCTGCGGACGGCCCAAAGGAGCGTCGTATTGAGGATGCCCCTTTGGAATCCCGCATTCTTTTGAGAGCGTTTGACACATTTCTTCGTCACCTTCCTCAATCCTTTCGGTTACAGCCTTAAGGCTGCGCCCTCAAGGATTTTCGTTGTTTCCTCGAACTGTATTCAAACGCTCTCAAAATATAAAAGTTCCTTGGCGGGCGCGAACTTGACTTCGTCTTCAACATGCTCGCCCGCTCGCCCGGTGCGCCCGCTGCTTGCCTTCGGCTTCGCGACGCGTGCGATTTAACAGTTATCTAAGTCTTTTTCATGTTTAGAAGTGACTATATATCGATAAAACAAAGCTACTGTAGAGTTGTCCGAGTAGTTTATGAAATTTTAGTGGGACAGCAGGGGAATAGAATAAAAGCGTAAAGCTTTATATTTCAATAGCAGCGCCGCAGGCAGAGGGGGTAGCGGCGTATTTGCAAAGCAAATAGCCGCTCAGGGGGAGACATCCCCCTCACGAGATTTTCCACGAGTTGCAATACAATAATCGTAGTGATGGGTAAGCGTTTGCGAGTATGTCAGAGAATGACAGTGAGACAGTAGTGAGTCAATTTGTAAAAAAAAGCAAACGTAGTACAAGTGGAGGAAGGATATTGTAGGCATAGTTGCCAGGAGATATCGAAGCGAACGGCTTTTTATTGTATTGATTGTAGAATACTGTTAACATGCAGAGAGAGTAGCCATTTTTTGCACGGAAAGGTGTGCGTCAGGGTTATTTTTAGGAGATAGAGAGAATATGCGGTTAAAGTGTGCTGGTTTGACGGACACGGGCATGTGTCGCGACCATAACGAAGATAATTTTCTGATTTCGCCGAAGGAGTCATTTGTCGTTGTAGCAGACGGTATGGGCGGTCATTTGTCTGGTGAAGTAGCATCTGGCATGGCCGTTGAAACGATTCTTAAGTATTATGAAGAAACAGAGAATCAAACGATGCCGATAGAGCTTAATCCGTGGCCATACGGTAAAAAGAAGCCACGCAGCCGTGAAGAGCGCCGTTTGATCGCGGCGATAACGAAAGCGAATGCGGAGATACACAAGGCATCGTTGGAAAAAGCCGAAAACAAAGGCATGGGAACGACATGTGTTGGTATTTATGTCGTGAAAGAGGGGGTATTTATTGCGCACGTGGGCGATTCTAGGTGTTATCGTTTTCGCAAGGGCGAGCTCAAGCAGATGACGGTCGATCATTCGCTTGCAAATGAGTACATTCGATCAAACATCCTTAAGCCAGAAGATTTGCCATCGTTTCCTTACAAAAACGTCATCACGCGTGCTGTGGGTTTAGCGGAATCTGTCGAAGTAGAAACGCATTTTTACGAGCATGAAGATGGGGATATCTATTTGCTTTGTTCGGATGGTTTATGCGATCCAGTCAAAGATCCTCAGCTACGAGAGATTCTTGACAAGCATCAGGGCGACTTAAAAGAGTGTTGCCGCGAGTTGATTATCGCAGCAAATACGAACGGTGGTCCTGACAATGTTACGGCGCTTTTGGCCCAGGTCGTTTATTAATTTAGTAAGACAGAGTTTGAGGTGTCAGTGCTGTGAAGTTTCACTAGGTAGTGTGCGCATGAAAGAGAATATTTATTGCGTTTCAATTACCTATAAGGATGGACCATTCATTGGGTAGTAGCGTGTTACGCTTGAGTTTTTTTCGTGATGCGTTTTTAGGCACAGTTATTCAGAATCTGTAGATTTATGAGGCTCGATTGAATCGAGCCTTTTTTTGTGTTGAAAACAAGATGAGGCTGTCGATTGCGTGCAAAATGTGTAAGCCTGTGGTAGAACGAAAGTTTGCAGTGCTTCTCGCACCTTGACGATATGAGGATATTATGGCTTCAGATAAATCATCGACGCTTTCTGGCGTGAATATCAGCGAACTTCGTAAGGATACTGACTCAAAAAACAGCACCGAAAAGCAGTCAAAACCGGTTTTACCTACGCAACAAGGGACTGTGATGGGCAATAAAACGTGTGTTGGTTTGCCCGTTCATCCGAGTGATGAAGTGCATAAAAGTGAGACGCTATCGGAAGAAAAGAGCGTTTCTTCTAAGGCAGAAGAGTCTGAATCTGAAAAAAAGGATGCTGTATTTGCTTCTAGAATTACGGCAGCGCTTGATCCAAGTTGGAAAGGTGACAAAGCAGGGGATTCTAATTCTCCGAAGGTTAGATTGTCTGAAAATGGCTTAATAACGCTTCCCAACGCAGGTCCATCGATCAATTCATCGATTCTTAAACCGCCAATTCCGCGTGTTTCATTTCCGAGCGAGACTTCTCAGCAGCAAAGTGGATTACTGTTGAGCTCAGGTATTTTGCCGACTGTCGATATCGATAAGTCTTTTGATATGAGTATTATCTCTGTTGAGATGTTGGAAGGGGATGTACCTGGAAGCGAATCGTCCTCTAAGCCAGAACCGTCTTCAAAGACTTCGAAAAAGGAAGGTTCTCAAGAGAAGACGCACTCATCCTTAAACATGTCGCTGCTCGGTGAAGACGACGAAGAGGATGGATTTGAGCAAACTTCTTTTGGAATGGCCCAAAAGAAGCCTGATAATATTCAGAATAATAAAAATTCGGGTTCAGCACCGCCGGCTACAAGCAAGGTTTTGCCGCCGCCGTTGCCATCGTCAAGATTGGGCAAAACGCCGTCTACAAATGGTCAGCCGGTTGTTCCGCAAAAGACGATTTTGGGCTTGCCCGTGACTGCTGTGACGAAAAATTTAGACAAATCGGAAGACGCAGCTGTCAAACATGATCTTGAGCCAAGCAAGATTGATAATCCTCTTCTCATTGAAGTTGAGCGAACCAAAACGCATTTGATCGACGTATCGTTTGTCGACGAAGGTAAAAAGCCGGTTGAGCAGGGGGAAGTCTTTGCTACAAAGTTTTTGCGTGATGGAAGTCGCATTTCGACGAATGCGAATGTAGTGAACTCACTTTACTCAGAGAATGGTAAAAACGATCTTTTAACGCCGGGGTATCATGCATCTGCACCGCTTCATCCTGATGACGTTGCTTCAGTCCAACGCGGTACCAATTCGGTAGATTTTGTATATGATCACATTTTTTGTCGCGATAACCGCAATCTTTTAGGCAAACGCGTTGATTGTATCGGGCGTGAGGAGCTTGTAGAAGAAGTTTTTACGGAGATCGTTCGTTCGGGCGGGGTAGACGTTCCACAAATCTTTCGTATCGTTTCAGATTATCGATTTGAATCAGAGTTATTTATCGATAACATCATTAAGTCCTGTAGAGATCATCTTGGATTTGGAGCGTATTACGCGACGTGCGACACTGATATACGTGAAACGACGATATCCTGTCTTTGTACGCTTTTAGCGAGTCGAATTGGTATATTTAATTGTTATTCCAATGAGATTAAAACGCAGCGCATCATCGCATCCGTTCCCGAACTTGTTGATAGGGGTGACGTCACTTGGGCTCAAAATGTTTTGTTTGCAGCGTTTGGTTTGGAGTCGCTGGTTAATAAGAATTTGAGCGAGTCATTTACGGAGAATATCGATCACAAGCTGTTCGAATTGTTTTTGCGTGCGGTAAAGAAAGACGCGGAGAATGGTCCGGTATTGATATTCTTAACGCATGCTGACAAGCAATGGTACGACGGTTGGCGTGAAGTCGTAGCACAGATCAGAAAAATTCAGATGCCCAATATCTGCGTGTTTATGTGTGGCAATGCTGTCGATGAATACGAAGATACAATACCGGTGACCTTAGGCCCTGTTTCAGACGAAGCCATAAACGCGTATGTGTCACTGGTTCTCAAGCGATATAAGACGATTCCCAAAGGTTTTGCAGAATCGATTGTCAAAAAATCCCAGGGTTACTTCACACATCTTTGGTACATCGTGAAGATTCTTGAAGTTCGTGGTGTATTTTCTAATGAGCATGGCGCCCCATCAATCGAAGATGATGGCTCACTGAGTATGATTCAGGGCGGATTTGATGAACTTGTAGGTCTTCATTTTGGCTCTTTGACGCAGGATCAGTCTTATCTGATAACGGTTGCCTCGATCTTAGGAACACCATTTAAGCTTGAGGATATTTCAGTCATATTGGCGTTGGATCCGCTTCCGAACGAAATACCATGGTTCCACGATCTTCGTCATCGTTGGACAGAGCGCACGATCCAAGAGCTTCTTGAACTTGGCGAAATCCAGTGTTTTGGGGACGAAGATTCAGGTTTTGTACGTTATCGCCTAAGTGATCCTACAGGGGCCCGTTTGCTGGCCCAGGGGCTTGACGAAACGTTCTGCAAAGCGATCCATGGTTGTTATGCCCAATTGCTTGCGCAACATAATCCAAACGATCCGCTAATCGGGATTCATTTTGAAGAAGCTGGCATGTGGACAGAGGCATCAAAAGTATGGCTTAAACTTGCTGTCGATCGAAGAAATGACTTCTTTAATATGACAGCACTCCACCTGCTAAACAATTGTCTGCGCTATACTGCGCCTCAACATGGTGAAATTTTCGTCGCTCTTCAAAACGAGCTTGCACTTTTAGCGTCACGTTTTGGACAATTTCAGGCAGCTCAGGAGCATTACAATGCAATGCTTCGTGTCGCACAGCTTACGCGCGATCCTTCGGGTAGCGTAGAAGCGTTTATTGGACTAGCGATTTCTTTGCTTCGTCAGGGTATTTATAACGATTCACGCGACCTGCTTTTGTTTGGCTTGGATTTGGCGGAAGCGCTTAAAGATAAAAAACGCATTTCTGACTGCTATTTAGGTTTGGCAGAAATCGTGTTCAGAACGGGCAACAAGGGCGCTTTCGTAGGTGCGATGCGTTATGTAGAACGTGCCATCGAACTTTATCGATCCTCTGGCGATTTGCCTGCGCTTGCAAAAACACTTGGACTCAGTGCGGAAATTTACATCGTTCGTGGAGATATAAGTCGAGCGCAATCAGCCCTCTCAGAATCCTATCAGGCATTGAATGCAGCAGGGTACTGGTTCGAAAAACCGCCTGTTCTCGTTGCAATGGCTGATGCAGCAATCCAGAAGAATAATTACGACGATGCGCGTAAATATATCGACGAAGGGTTCAAAATAGTCGGTATTACAGAAGATGTTTATCACACGTTTATGCTCTACGAAATTCGAGCGAAACTGAATATTCGTCTTGGTCAGCGCGATGCTGTCAGAGAGGATATTTCTAAACTTCAGGCTCTTTGTGCCGAACATCCCTTTAAACCTTGGAACGTACGTCTGCGTCTGCTCATAGCTCTCTTTGATTTCAGTAGAAACAGCTATCAGAAAACGACGAAAGCATTGTCGGCCTTTTTCGATATTGCTGGCGAACTTAAAAATAATCTTTACCTAAGCCGCGGTTACGCACTCAGTGCCCAGCTTAATTACGAAGTCTTTCATAGGCAGATCGGAAAAGTATCCCTCGAAAAAACAGAGAAACTTTTCTCTACGGCGACGAGCCTTTTCGAATCCATTGGTGCTTGGCATGAACTCGCAGAGAACCAACGAAGGTATGCTGATTTTCTCTCGATGATGAATCGCCCCTTTGAGGCTGTTCAGATGCGCGAACGCGCTGATCGCGTCGATCCGTTCTGTCAGTAGATCTTTGCTGCTTCGTGATATTTCGATGACACTTTGCGTGTATTGGTTGTGCTTGACCAAATATCTCATGGTCAAAGGAGTTTGATTGTATGGCTCAAAAATTCGATAAAGAGGCTTTGTTTAACTGGCTACAGACTGGCGCCGGAAAACTTGAAAGAAGTTTGGAAAAAGGCGTGGCAACTGCTCATAAAGCAGTTACTAAGATCAATCAGAAAATAGAGTCGAGCCCTAAAGCCAAACAGTTGAAAGAAAAGATTATCCACGAAAGCGGAAAAAGAGTAGAGCAGCTGAAAGATGTCCGTATCGGGGGCACGCGCATCGGTGATCTGCCTTTTGCAGCTCAAAAAATGGCAGAACGACAGTTTTACAAAGTCATTTCTCGCGTTCATGAAGCGAATCCGAACTTCGAATGGGGACAGTTTATGCCCAATCCAGAGACGCTTCCCGTTTTCGAGGCTTTTCAAACGCTCGGTGTGCCTTATGGCACGCCCTTTGAGGAGGTAAAAAAAGTCTACCGCAACCAAATGCGTGAATGGCATCCAGATAAACATGCAAATGATCCCGAAAAGGAAAAGCTTGCTACGCAAAAGACGCAGGAAATTACTGCTGCGTACGAAATTATTTCTAAACACTACGGAATGGTCTAATCCATCATTCCCCATTTGACAGGATATTACATATGCCAGGTATAGGTGTTATTAGTAATCGCAACGCACGTCTTAATCGTCTTAATCCTGAACTTAAAGATCAACTCGCTTTTGTCATTGGTAGCAATGGCGAAGTTAATTCAACAAGTTCCATTAACGATGTATATAAAGCTATCGAAACGTTTAAACGTATTGATATCGATATAATTGCAATTAGCGGCGGCGACGGCACTGCACACCGAACGATGGAGATTATCCTCGAAGTCTACGGTTCTCAAAAATTGCCCCCCATTCTCCTTTTGCCAACTGGAACCCAAAATATGGTGCCACGCTCTTTTGGCATTCAAGGTTCTGGACTTGCAAATCTTTTGCTCGCTGTTGCGCGCTATCGCCATAATATTCCCATGCGCTGCATTCGCCGTAATATGCTTTGGGTAAACGGTCACGTTTCTTTTATGTTCGGCGTTGGCGTCGCCGCGCGTTTTATGAAAGCTTATTACGATAATGGTGATACGACGCCTAAAGGCGCTGCTCTGCTGCTCTCCAAACTTACCTTAGATGCAGCCACGAACGGCCCTTTCTCTCGCGAACAGCTCGGCTTCATGGATTGTACGCTTACGCTCAATGGCAAAGTTGTCGAAGATCATTCAAAAATTCATACCGTCTTTGCTTCGTTCATCGAACGACTTCCGCTTCATTTCACGCTTTGGCCTAAAGCTGGCCGTAATGAAGGCGAATTCCAGCTGGCATACTCGTTGTGTAAACCGCTTTTGATCGCAAAAGCCTTTCCTCAAATTTTGTGCGGCTATAAAGGCGATATTAAGAATATCGAACGACCTTTGGCAAAAACTCTCGAAATTGATCTCGGTAAACCGGAACCCTATACACTCGATGGCGAGCTCTATGAGCCTGTCGATCATTTCGATATTAAAGCTGGCCCCGAGGTAGATTTCTTGGTTCCTGCACTGCAGTTCGCCGCAGAAGACGAGAATCTTCGTTATTCTAAGGCTGGTCCCTGGAAAATGCGCTACTTGCTCTAATTATATTAGTCGTAACATTCAATCGCGCAATTTACTTTAATGGCTGACCACTTGAGTGGTCAGCTTTTTTGTTGTGAGGGGGAAGTCTCCCCCTGAGCGGCTATCTCCTTGCAAAAGGTAGAATTGTTTCGTCAAAGCAGATTTTGGAGGTCGTTCGCTTGCATAAGCTCGCTCTCGTTTGCCTTCGTACGTGAGCTTTAGTTTTATCTCCTTTTGCTTCGTCGATACGCTGCTACCCCCTCGCCCATAACCCATTTAGCCGCGGCGTATGCGCTTCGCGCATAGCCTCGGCAGACGCCCGTATTCTCGTTAGAGAATAGGGCGTCAAATGAAATCATTCACACATAATGTGTTGTAGTCGTTGTACACAACAATTGTTTAAAACGTCATCAAGCGTTTATATAAATTTTGAAATTCAATTTTCACAATTTCATAAAGACCAATTGAGCCTTTTTTGAAACGAAGTCTGTTCATGTATAAAAGTCTGTGTTAAGTTATATGAAAAGCTGGATCACCATGCAACATGCTGCTTTCGCAAGATTTCTTGGTAGCAGGGGTGATTTGAGCCGAGTGTAAATAATTTAGGAAAAACAGTAGCGAAATAGAGTAAATTATGAATAGTAAGGATATAGAATCAAATTTATATATACTTCAAGATCGCCTTGCGCAGTTTAATCGTGATCGAGATTGGGATCAGTTTCATTCTCCTCGTAATCTTGCGATGGCACTCAGCGCTGAATCTGCAGAGCTCTTGGAGTGTTTTTTATGGTATAAAGATCATCAGGAAATACCTGAGGAAAAACGGCCTCACGTCGCTGAAGAAGCCGCAGATGTGCTCATTTGCTTGCTCAATTTTTGTAGTCAGGCAAATATCGATCTGCCCCGCGCTTTTGAAGCAAAACTTGATAAAAATGCTAAAAAGTATCCCGTGGAAAAAGCTCGCGGGAATGCCAAAAAATATGATGAGCTCTAGCGCGCTTTAACTTGTTTAAATCGTTCTGTGAATTAATAGATTGATGATATCACCGCCGGCTTACTTGCCGGTCGGTGTGTCATTATAATAAATAATTATACTGCAATAAATTATATTTCTGCGTCTGAGTAGTTAGAAAAAGAAAGTGTAAAAGCGTGCGGCTCTGCAGAATGTGTAAGATCAAATTTAATTTCACGTGCTAGTTGCCGTGCGGTTGCTAGTCCAAGACCTGTGCCATCTGGTTTTGTCGTATAAAACGGCTCAAAAATGTGAGGTTCAATATCGGAAGGTATGCCCGGGCCGTTATCGGTAATGGTCATATGCGTTTGATCAAATGATACTGAAATGCTGCAGTTGTTCGGGATCGCTTCGAGGGCATTTTGCCAAAGCGTAAAGACGATTTGAGTTAATATATTTGAATCAGTTTGAATGCTGATGTTTTCGTCACCAGAAATTGTAATTGTAAGATTATCAGCAGTCTGCTTTTGTAGAAAGAGATTTTTTTGAATATTTAGAAATTCATTAAGATGAATTGACGTAATTGCAAGTTTGGGCGTGCGGGAAAAAACGAGGATATCTTTAAGAAGGTTGTCAAGACGATCAATTTCGGTCGTCATCATTTCTGTAATTTGTTTTTGATCTTCAGTCTGAGCATCAGCTTGAAGCATTTCAGCACATCCACTGATGCAAGCGAGCGGGTTACGTATTTCATGCGCTACTTTGGCAGAAAATTCACCTAAATGTTCGAGACGTTGTTTGATTTGAGCTTTTTTATGCGCTTCTCGCAGGTCTGTGACGTCAGAAATATGATATCCATCGAGCATTGACATACCTTCTATTTTAATGGAAAAATAGGAAATTTGTAATATCTTATTTGTGTTTTCTACCGTTTGATCCCATGCGGTGAGGGTTTTACTCATTGGAGGAAGGTTATGTGTGAAGTTTACTAAATTATTATTATAGTAAGATTTGGCGATGTCATTTGAGAAAAGAATTTCATTTGACTCAGGATGTATAATAATAACCCCAACAGGGAGAGCATTGAGTACTTTGGCATAGATTCCGTGAAGGTGATTAAAATCACGCGCAGTAAGCACGAGTTTTTCTTTAACTTTTTCATAATTAAAGGCCAACTGTCCCGTTAGAATGCCAACACCAATCGCGGCAAGCGCAAGCGTCGTCGGCTCTCGCCAAGACACATTCTGCGACGTTATGCCGGATTCAAAAATGTATGGATAGATCAACCAAGATGAATCCACTTGTAACATTGGAATTACACAATAAAGAACGAGAATAGCAATAATGGATATGCCGGCAGCAATCAGTCCGCCACGCTTTTTTAGAAGAAGGCCTCCATAAATCGGAATGACAAGAAATAAGAAGTCAAATGGGCTGGATGTAATATTTGTAAGAAGGACAAGGAGAGCAGCAAGCGCCGCGTCGTGGCACATACCGACGTAGGTAATGGCCGAAATAAAACGTCTTTTGCGCAATCCTAAACATGTAAGGAGCGTAAAAATAAAGATTTCAGAAACTGTAAATAGCAGCAGCTGCGTGTTGTTACTGTCCGATTTTGAATCATCTAGGAACCAGATGATCGCATACGTAAAAGCTAGTAAAGCATATAGGCATCGTACGAGCGCAATATAGGTCAGTGGGCTATAAACGGCTTCTGTTGGTACAGCAGGGGCTGCAGGAATCGGTAATTGCATAAGTGTGATATAAAAAGAAAGGGCACGCAAAACACGTGCCCTTAAGAAATAGAGATCGATGAAGACTACTTCACAACTCGGAAAACATTAAGCTTGTTGGTTTCAAGATTAATGTAATCTGTCTGCTGATCGGGCTGAGTTTCATCAAGGAGGTTATGGAGTTTATAGGATTGTCCAAGACTGCATCCCGTGTTGTCGCCGCCATCAGCACGAGCGAGTGCAACGATGATGTCATCGGATTTGCCGTCAGAGAGTTTGTAGCACCAGTACCCACCGCCAGCGGAGAGGTTAGTTCGGTTACCTCGCGTAACAGCAGAGTAGTTTTTACGAATGGTACCGATTTTTTGAATATACTCAAGAGTACCCGCCTGCTCGCTGTTGAGAGCACCATCAAATTTCATCATACGACGGTTGTCAGGGTCATTTGCGCCCGTCATGGCAATTTCATCGCCATAATAAAGGAGGGGAACGCCTTTGTTCAGGATCGTCATCGTAAGGGCCGTTTTGACTTTGAGGTACGGCAACCAGTCATTGACTTCATCGTTTTTACCCCATTTGCCAGTATTCTGGCCAGCCGCAACAGAGACAGCACGGGCGACGTCGTGGTTGTTGATGAACGTTCCCATTAAATCAGAATTGAAGTTGCTTTGGTAGTTCGCAATATCCGCATAATTACCGAGTTTGAGAACGTGATCGATGATTTTGTAATAGAGCGGGAAGTCGAATTGAGCGTGAAGAAGATCGTTGCCGATGTACTTGTTGAGAAGTGCGACATCCGGCGTAAAGGTTTCACCGACCATGTAGAAGATAGTGCCGGAGTTATGATAGAGTGAATCTGTCGCAGCACGAAGATCTTTGACGAACTGGATGTTTATGTGTTTTACAGCATCGACACGGAAACCATCGATATTTGTCGTTTTGATGAGCCATTTGGCGTGGTCGACCATCGCTTTACGAGCTTGAGGATTTTCGTAGTTGATGTCAGGAAGGTCTTTTGAGAACCAACACTTTTCGGAGTAGTTATCCCAGTTGCCGTTGTCGTCGCAGAGTTGAGGATTGTTGACATCATTAAACCATGCGCCGTAGGTTCCTTTATCTTTGTAGATCGGGCTGTCGACGTGAACTTGGTTGACGGCGAAGTCAACGAGGACGCGGATACCGTGATCGTGGCAAGCATCAACAAGCGCTTTAAGATCTTCCATCGTACCGAAGTGAGGTTCGATAGGCTTAATGCCTGCATTCGTGAACACACTCATATTCTGGTCGGTCATAAAAGAGCCCGTTGGCCAGTAAGAGTGATAAGCAGAATAGCTGTGTTGCGCATCGTTTCCGGTGCCCCAGCTGACACCTTGTGCATTCATCGAGACAGAGGAGATCCAGAGTGTATTCACGCCGAGTTTATCGAAGTAACCATCATCGACTTTTGCTTTCATGCCCTTGAAGTCACCGCCTAACCAGCGGGCATCGGAGGTGCCATCATGCGAAGCATCTGTCTGAGGATTGTTGTTGGTCGAATCGCCATCTAAGAATCGGTCGGTAAATGCAAAGTAAAGCAGAGCATCATGCCAATCGAAAGCTTTGTCTTCGACCCAGACAGGGACGTAGACTTCATTATCACCGAGTTTTACAACATAGGAATATTTGCTGTTTTTAGGTACAGTATCCGTAATGGTCATGCCGGTGATTTTGGGGGCACTTCCGCCCGAAACACTGTCAATTTTGGATGTACCATCATTGCATGCAATTTCGAACGTGATAGATTTATTATTAATGCTGGGCGTTGATTTAAGATAGCAATTGTCCGCCGGGGCAGTTGTCGAACCGCCACCCGTTGAGCCGCCGCCTGTCGAACCGCTGCAGCCATTACCAAAGCACATGCCACATCCGGTGATATTGGCTACACCGTTGCCATCTTGATCTTTGTTGTTATTCGTGTCGTCAGATTGGTAAGAATTGTCAGCCCATCCATTGACATAGAATTTGTAACTATTGTTTGTTCCCAGAGGCCAGTTGACCGTGATGGTGTGTTTACCCTTGCCGTCACTCTGCATTTTGTACGCAGGGTCAGCTGTTTGCCAGGTGTTGAAGGAGCCGATGAGGTAAACGTCAAAATCGTCCGCACCTTGAGCGCCTTTGTTCGTATACTCGTTATAGTAGCTAAACGTGGTTACGCACTCGCCTGAAGTACCGCCACCTGTCGAACCACCATTGTAACAAGCATTGTTTGTATTGCATTTGACTGTGATGGTATTGTTGCCGCTGTCATTTTTGTCGGCAGCGTCGTTGGCAAACCAGCCCTCATCGTCGGATTTACCCTGAATGTAATATTTATATTCATAAGTTTCTTTGTCATTTAGGGTAACTTTGCCAGAAAAGTTTCCAGATCCGTCGTTTTGGAGAACGTTTGCCGTCTTGCCCCAATTATCAAAAGAGCCAGTCACGACGAGCGTTTCACCTGCAAGATCAGGTCTCGATACTTTGAATTCAACAGCACAAGATGAGACACAGTTTGAGTTACCGCCGCCAGTCGAGTTACCACCGCCAGTCGAGTTACCACCGCCCTGGCTATTGGGGGTAGTCGTAGTGCAGTGACCTTCGTCATCGGTGAAGTATCCAGTTTGGCAAATGCATGCGCCATTGACACATGAGCCTTTGACGCACTCATTTCCACCCTCGGTGCAGACACTGTTGCTAGAGATGGAGGATGATTCGTCGCAGCCTGCGACAATGAGCGAGGCAAGACACAGCGTGAGAAATGCTGATTTTTTCATAATTGCTCCCAGTATTTGTTCAGATATGAGTCTGTAGTATGGCACAAAATTGTAATGCCAAGCTACAGTTAGAAACTGACTTAACATAACTGATTTTTGTGAAAAATTCAAAGGATGTGAGGAAAATGTGGAGTTTTATTTAATATTTGAGGAGGGGGAAGTCTCCCCCTGAGCGGCTATTGCCCGCATAAAAACAAGGTTTGAGCCTCTGCGGGCAATACGCCGCTACCCTCTCTGTGTGAGGCTTACAGAAGATTGTATCTGAAGATAATATTATATAATAACAACAAAATTGGTATAAAAGTGTTTATGTTTAAATTCACTGCTGTCCCACAACATATTCTCATTAACTGTAACGAAATGCGCTCGTTACAGAATTTTATACTTTTCTTATTCTCATTCTGTCCTGCGGACGGCCCCAAGGGGCGTCGTATCGCGGACGCCCCTTTGGAATCCCCGCGCGTGCAGAACTCACTTCGTTCAGACATGCTGCACGCGCGGCAGACCCATGGTGTATGCAGGTAAATGGGATGGATTTAATTCGCTCATCGTCTGGTGCGCCCGCTCGTCTGGTGCGCCCGCTGCTTGGCTTCGGCTTCGCGACGCAGGCGATTTAACAGTAATCTTAAGTCTTTTTCATGCTTAGAAACGACTATATATCGATAAAACAAAGCTACTGTAGAGTTTTCAGAGTATTCTATGAAAACTTCGTGGGACAGCTGTGATATAATATATAATATTAGAATAGAGCAAAATACTGCTCCCCATTTACGCACTAAATCAGTTCGGCAGCTCAAGTCGTCAAATATAAAATCATTTCTACAAATATGTGGTTTGGATTAAATTGAGTAGAGAGCATAAATATGCGTAATTTTAAAAGAAATTAATAAAACAACAGTGAATATAATTATTTGTTATTATGTCTAGTTAAGGCAGATCACTGCTGTCCCACAACATATTCTCATTAACTGTAACGAAATGCGCTCGCTGCTTGCCTTCGGCTTCGCGAAGCAGGGCGATTTAACAGTAATCTTAAGTCTTTTTCATGCTTAGAAACGACTATATATCGATAAAACAAAGCTACTGTAGAGTTATCAGAGTATTCTATGAAAACTTCGTG
>JAZRWH010000172.1:0-27273 GCA_045599585.1 Myxococcota bacterium | reverse complement strand
GTCAATCAGTTAGTGTCCCACAACATATCCTCATTAACTGTAAAGAAATGTGCGCTCCTGGCTGAGATGCTGTGGTTATTTGCAAGGATAATCTCAGCCGATGAGCCCGCACGCCTTCGGCGCGCGGGCAAAAAGGTGGGGAGAGATGTCGCATACCCCGCCCGTCTTGCCTTCGGCTTCGATGGGCAGGGTTATTCAAGTCGGCGGCTTCCAGCCGCGTGAACACTCGGTAGCTTATGCGCCAAAACATGATGAACGTCTCGCGCTTCGAACACTTCGCGTTCATGCGCTTATTGCTTTTTATTTAGTTCGGCTGAATAGTAACATTTTTGTTGTTACAGCCCAGTCGGGTGCCCGCGCTTACTCAACTTTCAACGTTTTGGTGCTGGCGAGCACTCGCAAAACGGAGCCGTATTGAGCGATAGCGAAATAGGCGAAGCAAAACAGAGCCGTATTGAGCGATAGCGAAATAGGCGAAGCAAAACGGAGCCGTATTGAGCGATAGCAAAATAGGCGAAGCAAAACGGAGCCGTATTGAGCGATAGCAAAATAGGCGAAGCAAAACGGAGCCGTATTGAGCGATAGCAAAATAGGCGAAGCAAAACGGAGCCGTATTGAGCGATAGCGAAATAGGCGAAGCAAAACGAAGCCAAGTACAATATAAAAAATAATATGGATGTGCTATAGAATAAGAATGTGCCTCATTTTGTTGAACGAGGCGTTAATTTTGCCCAATTTCGGGCGAAACCTGAGAACAGGCTGGTAATGATGCGTTTTAAAGAGTGGCTGCAACGGGCGAGTGGTCCTGCGAGCAAAAGATTTCATAGATATGTTGTAATGTGGGCAATGGCATGGGTGGCAGGACTTGCATTGACGCTTGCGCTCTTTTTGAGAGCAACACCATACAGTGGCGCGCCATATGTATTAGACCTGGCTCATTATCTGCCACATGCGATCTATTATATGACGTATGGTCTGACGCTCATTGCCGCACCATTTATGCTCTGTTCGCTTTTTATACAAAACGATGAAGAACATACAACAAGGCAACGCGTTTTTAGAACGCTTTGCGCCATTCTTTTGCTTCTTTCATTAATCTATCAGCATATTGATAACGAGACGCTACGTTATTGTAATATGCATATCACGGTAGATTTTCTGCGCACCTATCTCCTTGGGCAAGGCGTGCCGATTGCACTGTGGACGCTGCTCGAAGAAGATGCTGGCGGTTCAAACGTTTCATTTTGGCTAATGATCGTGCCGACAGCATTTGCCGTGTGCTGGTTTGCATTTGGCACGCGCATTCCCATGCCAAAGTTCACCCAAAAGAAGATGCAGTGGGCACTTTTTGGCGTCATTATTATCAGTTTTCTGTTTTTGCCATGGTTGTTCCGTACGGATCTATTTGGATCAAAGAATCGGCAAGCTAAAGTTGCGCCGCCAGCGATTCTATTAATGGACGCCATAAATACATGGCGCGAAGAAAACGATTTTCCTGAGAATATCAAAGAACGCATGCTCGCGGCACAGGAAGACTGGAAAAAGTATAATCAAAGCGCTTGGGAGCTGACGACGCCCGAGAAGCCGTGGGTAAAACATTATAATGGTACATGTCCACCGGCTGACAAAAAGTATAATTTTATCATTATATCTTTTGAATCTTTTAGAGCTCAAAGCCTCAACTTATTTAATAGTCACGAAACGATTGAGGCAACCCCCTATATGAATAGTATGGCACTAAGCGACAAGGCTGCCTATTATACAAATTATTATACAAACGGACATCCTACAATTGCAGGCTTTATGGCACTGCACACGGGGCTTCTACCCCATTCAAATCGCACGGTAGCCAAAGCTTTTACGGCGGATCAAATCGATTCTTTTGTCAATACCCTCCGCAAACAAGGTTGGCAGACAATATTCTTTGGGGGATCAGATCCCGACTGGGACAACCAACGTCCATGGCTGATGCGATGGTATGACGACGTATCATACAAACCCGAAAATGACGAACTCGACCGCAATGTTATGCATGACGTCAAACAATGGCTGACGAACGAGCGAGACGCGTCCAAACCGTTTATGATCACGACTTTTTTGATATCGAATCATATGCCATTTCAGCCGCGTGAAGACGGATTTATTATAAATAATGGCACTGAACTCAAAGACAAGATTTATAATACAATGCGCTATGATGACGATGTTTTGCGTGAATTTGTCGAATCCATACGCAACGAGCCATGGTTTGATGATACAATCATTGTATTAACAGGTGATCACGGATTAGATCTTGGCGACCGCGACGGTTCACCAGATTATAATAATTTGCGCACTGAAGCCATACATATTCCATTAATTCTATACGGTACGCACCCGCGTCTTCCCAAGGGCAAGCAAACGACATTGTCAAGCCACATTGATCTAGGTTCGACTATTCTTGACCTTGCTGGCATTTGTGAAGACAACGCGACGATGGGCTACAGCATCCTAAACTTGTCAGACAATCCCGAACGCGCAGAGTATGCCTTTAAAGCAGACAGAGCATCCGTTCGCACTTCGCAGTGGACAGCTTATATTGATGAAACTGGCAAAGTGATGTTGTTTGACAAAGAGGATGATCTACAGCTTCAAGATATTTCGAAAGACCATCCAAAAGTTGCCGAAGCCATGAAGAAACGTGCGGACGACATGCGAACGGTTGTAGATTATAATTATCAAAACAACTTGTTTAATCCGTAATCGTCTCTACTTACGAGATCAACTCAAAGTTCTTTGTAACGGGGGGAAGTTGAAAGCTTCCCTCTCCAAAAGAGTGAACTCTTTAAGAACAAAAAAAAGCCATCCACGAAGGGATGGCTTATAAATTCGAGTAATTATAAATTACTTGGATTTTTTGCAGCCTTTTTTGCAGGCTTTTTTGTCTTCTTTAACTTCTTTGGCAGCAACAGCTTTTTTGTCTTCTTTAGCAGCTGCTTTTTTCACTTCTTTTTTCTCTTCAGCGACATGATTGACGTTGAGGGTTTCTTTGAATTTAGGAGCGGGGCGGAAGGTGACCGTCACTGTCTCAGGAATCTGGATAGCTTCACCAGAGTGAGGATTGCGGCCTTCGCGGGCAGCGCGGGTGCGTGTAGAGAACGTACCGAAGCCAGGATAAGCAATGTGACCATCTTTTTCGATGGCTTCTTTAACAGCTTCGAAAACGGCATCGACAACAGCCAAGGTCTGTTTTTTGTTAACATTTTCAGCGGCGACTTTGCCGGAGACGTTCTGAATCAATTCAAGTTTCGTCATGATTTTCTCCATCAAATGAATAAGAGCTCAAACCAGAACAGTGCGCAAATCTGCATCTGCTCGACAGCCGCGCAATCTACGTTTGGGATTAAACCGTGTCAAGTTATTTGGGATATTTTTTTTCGTCGAAAGTGCCGTATTTTGGGCATTTTCGGCGATTTGATGTGCCCGCACCGTCAAAAACTGGAATATTTCAAATTCAACAAACACAAAGAAATACAGAATTAAATTTCTCAAGTTTTATCTTTTTTTGAATTCATGAATTTATCAATTAAGAAAACAGCGATTGAGACTGCACAACCTGCAAAAAGAGGCTCAATTTCGATGGGCAGATAACCGAAATATTTTTTGCTAACAAACCATCCAATCGTGACCAGAGAACTACTCAACATGAGCCAAATGACGGCTTTGGGGCGCATACGGAGGGGGGCGTAATACGTCGAAACGATAGGAATAAGGAGTGCAGCCGCAGAAACTGAACCAAAAATTTTCCAAAGTTCCACGACTGAATTTGAAGCCAACGCGATTGCGACCGAAAGGATAGCAGCCAAAATCAACCCAATGCGCGTTTTATACGTTATTGATTTGGCCATTTTCTTTTCAGAATTTGTAAAATCTTTTTGAATTTCCGAAGAGATTTCTTTCGTTTTTTTTGCAAAAAGATCACATCCAAACGTCGTTGCAACAGTAAAAATCTTAGAGTCAAGCGTAGACATGACGGTAGCGAACATTCCTACAAAAAAAATTCCGAGCAATCCTGTGGGCAAAACAGCCTGAGCGAGTGAAGGAAAGGCGTAGAGAGGGTTTTCGAGATTGGGGAGCAGAGCGCGAGCATAGAGCGCGCAAGTGGTCGTCATGGCATCAAATACTAACCAGCACACAATACTAAGCAGCAGTCCATTTCGGGCGATTGCAGGTGTTTTGGCCGCAAAGGTTCGCTGAAAGAAGTTAGGTTCGGCGAGTGTCGAAAGCGCAATGACGTACCAGATGAGGATAGAGCCAATGGCTTGACCGCCTGTTGGTTCGAGATGGGATTGAGGAAGGCTATTGAGTGGTTCCAATCCTTGTGTGCAGAGCAAAAAGCCAAGCAGCATAACAAAGCCGCCGAACATGAGGATGCACTGAAAGAAGTCTGTTTTGGTAACAGCAGAAAACCCGCCACGCCACAAATAAAGGACAATAAACACAGCGGTAGCCAAAATGCCCGAGACTGTAGAAATGCCAAATGTCACAGAAAGCAAAGCGCCCATGATAAGCATGTAAGTCGCAGGCAGACTGGTTAAAAAGACGAGACATGCGGAAATTTTGTGTACGGGCGCGCCGTAAGTTTCACCCAAACGCTGTGGGAGTGTCAGCGAAGCATTTTCGCGAGCACGGCGGCATAGCAAAAGCGCAAAGACGAGAGCTCCGACATAATACGGCACGCCGAAAACCAACCAGTTTGAAATACCGTACGTCCAACCGTACTCTCCAACGCCTAAAATCCCCCCGTAATATGTCGAAACTGTAGTTGCGACGAACGCAGGGAGCGTAAGCGTTCGTCCGCCCAAAAGATACCCTGCAGAAGACATATCTTTATTTTTGAGACATAGCCCAACGATGAGTGTACCGACTAAAAAGATTATAATAATTAAAACGTCAAGAATTGGGAGCATATAGCAAACAGATTATAAATTGAAAACCTAGGTATGTGAAGAACTTAGGTTAGTTCAAACCTACAAATACCTACACATAATTTAGCACGATATGTTGTGTTTGAGGGTTAAAAAAACACGTCGAACGTGTTAAGCATATAAGGAAAAGCGCAAGACACGGAGTCACGGTGGAACGTGGTTTAGTATGCGCAATAACTCGTAAACAGGAGATAGCATGGCTGGTCTTACACTGAAAAACATTGTGAAACGGTACGGCAACGCCGAACCGACACTGAAAGGCATCGATCTCGACATCAAAGATGGAGAGTTTCTCGTTCTGGTAGGTCCGAGTGGGTGTGGCAAATCGACGCTTCTCAGAACGATCGCAGGACTTGAATCGATCACGTCTGGTGAACTTTACATTGGCGATCGACTTGTCAATGATGTTCACCCGAAAGATCGCGATATAGCGATGGTATTTCAGAGTTATGCTCTGTACCCGCACATGACGATTCGCCAAAACATGGCGTTTGGTCTTGAAGTTCGTAAAATGCCTAAGGATGAGATCGACAAGCTCGTAGCCGAAGCGAGCGAAATGCTTGGACTTAATGATTTTCTCGACAAGCTACCGAAGATGCTTTCGGGTGGTCAGCGTCAGCGCGTAGCCATGGGTCGCGCGATCGTACGTCGTCCAAAAGTCTTTTTATTTGACGAACCTCTGTCTAACCTTGACGCGGCACTTCGTACGCAGATGCGCGTTGAGATTCGTCGTCTGCACAAGAAACTTAAAACCACGATTATTTACGTCACGCACGATCAGGTCGAAGCCATGACCCTCGCCGATCGTATCGTCGTTTTAAGCGGCCGTGACAAAGAGAACGGCACGAAAAACGCTGGCTATTTACAGCAAGTTGGTTCTCCCCTCGAATTGTTCCAGACGCCTGTCAACAAATTCGTCGCTGGCTTCATTGGTTCACCTTCGATGAATTTCATTGATGATGCAAAAGTTGAAACGGTTGATGGCAAAAAAGTCATTCGTGTCAACGAAAATACGGTTGCGCTGAACGCTGACTGTGCCGAAAAAGTCTCCGACGGTCAGCAACTTTGCCTCGGCATTCGTCCGCAAGACGTTATTTTGGCCGACGAAGAACACGCTGCAAACCTTAAAGTTACAGTTGATGTCATTGAAACGCTCGGTTGGGAATGCCATGTTCACTTTAAACTCGGCAAGCATTCATTCCTCGCCGTCCTCGAAGCCCAAAAAATTCGCGGCGTCAAAGAAGGTGACGAATGTGGCCTATACGTTGCGCCGGAAGTCGTCCACCTTTTCAATAATGATGAAAAAGGAACGGCAATCTGTCACGGCAGCACCACTTCGGAGTCTGCTGTAAAGGCTGTCAAAGCTGCAAAGGCTGAAGACATCGCTGAATCTGAAGAGGTCAAGTAAGGAGCGCGATATGCATAATCACTTCTTTTCAAACTCAAGCGGAGGGCAGAATCGTGCATTCACAGCACTTATCCAGTGTGTGCTCGCGTTCTTATTCCTGTTTGGGTTGTCGTCCTGCAGTAACGAGCAGGATAAGCAGGACGATGGTTTGACGCTCGATTTATGGCACGCCTACAGTACTGGTGGCGACGAAGAAAAAGCGCTTATAGCTGTCGTAAACGATTTCCAAACTGCAAACCCTGACATTAAAGTTAAAGTCCTTGGTGTTCCTAACGAAACGCTCACGAACAAACTGTTTACTGGTATACCTTACGGTAACGGTCCTGATGCGTTCATTAAGGCACACGACGTCATTGGCGACTGGGCAGACAATAAGATCATCGCCGACCTGACACAGTACAGTTCACAAATCAATTTGGAGCTATACCACCCTACGACGGTCGATGCTGTTAAATACGCTTATTCCGTCAAAACTGAGAACGGTGAGCGTACCACGCGCGATGGTTTCTTTGCCATTCCTCTCGCTTATAAGAGCGCTGCTTTATTCTACAATAAAGACAAAATTCAAAACCCGCCTAAAACAACAACTGAGCTTCTCAAATATGTTGAAGCAAATTTCGAAAACTGCTCGGGTAAAACAAACTGCAAACAACATTACGGTCTGACGTATCTCAATACCGACCTCTTTATTCACAGTACCTGGCTTAACGGCTTTGGCGGCTACATTTTCGACGAAACGGGTTCCATTAAACTCCAAAACGAAGGTAACGCCAAATCTATCGAGTACGCCAAAAAACTGAACCAGTACATGCCAAGTGGCATCGATGGCGGTCGACTTAAGACGATGTTTAACGAAGGAACCACGGATCTCGTCATTTCTGGACCCTGGTTCATGTCGAACATCGACAGTAAAGTCAATTACGGCGTTACAATCCTTCCGCAAATCGATGAGCCCGGTGCCCCCGCAAACGCCTACGGTACGCCTTACGTGACGACAGAAGGTATCTTCATGTCACGCGATACCAAGCTGAGCGTTCAATTAAGCAAAACGGATCCCTCGAATCCAAACTATGCCAACCTAAAAGCTGCTGAAGAAGCACGCCGTGCGGCTACCATCAAACTCATGAATTACATCGCCAACGACGGTGCCTATAAACGCATGGTCGAAGGTAAACAAATGGTCGCCTACGTCGGCGCTTACGATCTGCTCAAATCAGATAATAGTGCCAACGCACAGTTCATGAAAGATACGGCTCCGACATTCTTGGCACAGCTTGATCACGCTCAGTCGTCAAGCAACCGCCCTGAAATGGGGTCGATCTGGGCTACAATGCAACAGGCTATGCAGAAGACTCTCTTCGGTGGCCCTTCCGGCGAAACGCCCTACCTCCTCTTCTTACTCTTATCCTTCATTGTCGGCGGCTTCGTATTTCTTGGCAAAGCTACAAACCCTAGCGTTACTACGCCTGCCAAACACAAGTTGCACATCGCTACGACAGCCATCTTGTTTGCGCTCGCCATTCCCGTGTTTATGTTCTTACGTAGCGTTCAGGGAAGCAGCAAAAATATCGACGTCAACGCAGCACTTGAAGAAGCTCAAACCCGTATCTCCTTACTCCGTCCGCTCGACGTTGAGCCGGGTAGCAATTTTGCCCTCATCGCAATCATCTGCGGCATCTTAGCTATCTTGTGCATCTTCGGTATCCGTGCCTACAAAAAACACAAAGCCGCACACGCCGAGTATACCGACAATAAAGTTGCTGCCGCTTTCGTGGCTCCCGCCGTCATCGGCATGATCATCCTCGTCTTCTTGCCGTTCGTCATCGGTGCGTTCCTTTCCTTCTTCTCATATCGTTACGGCGAATTCGAATTCATCGGTTTGCAGAACTTCGCGCGTATGTTTACATCGGGTCAGGCCTCCTTCTTCGATTCGATGTCTATCTACTTCACCTTTGTCGTCACCGTTTTGTGGACTATGACAAACGTCGCTCTCCACGTCGGTATCGGTCTTTGCCTCGCGTTACTGTTGCGCGAGCCTTGGCTCAAACTTAAAGGTATCTACCGCGTTATTCTCATTATCCCTTGGGCTATGCCAAACTACATCACGGCTTTGATCTGGCGCGGTATGTTCGACCATAGCTTCGGTGCAATCAATAACCTCTTGCAAATGTTAGGACTCGAACGCGTCGAGTGGTATAACGAATTCCTCACCTCTTTTGCTGCAAACCTTACCACCAACACATGGCTCGGTTTCCCCTTCATGATGGTCGTTACGCTCGGTGCTCTTCAAGCCATACCCCGCGATCTCGAAGATGCCGCTGCTGTTGATGGCGCTACAGCCTGGCAGCGTTTCCGATACGTCACTTTCCCGCTCCTCAAACCCGCCCTCATGCCTTCCGTCGTTTTGGGATCCATTTGGACGTTCAACGCTTTCAACATCATTTACCTCGTCAGCAAGGGCTCGCCCGATGGTTCGACCGAAATCCTCGTCTCCGAAGCTTATAAATGGGCTTTCGAACGCCAGTACCAGTATGGTTATGCTGCCGCATACGCCATGGTCGTCTTCGTCATCCTTGTCCTTTACTCTAAACTTACGCAGCTCGTACTGAAAGATTCCACAGCGGAGGCTAAATAATGGCGAAGAAACAAGAATGGGCCGAAGGTTCCGTTGGCCTCAACAAAAAAGAAATGATTACCAAGCAGATTGTTTACAATCTGATCCTCATCATCGTCTGTATCCTCGTTCTCTACCCTGTCATTTGGGTCGTACAGATGGCTTTTACGCCTAACGATGCTGCTAGTATCGGTGGTAATGCTGCTGGTTTCACTTTTGATAACTTCTCACACGTCCTGTTTAAACAGGACGATTCTAATCATTACGTATTTCTCTATCAGCTCTGGAATTCTGTTATCGTTTCCGTTGTAACTACGCTTATCGGTGTCCTCCTCGCTTGTACTGCTGCCTATGGCTTCGCACGACTCAAATTCGTTGGCCGCGAAATGGGATTACAGGCTTTCCTCGTCACCCAGATGTTCCCTGGCGTCGTCATGATGATCCCGCTTTACATCATCCTCGGTGAACTCGGACTTACCGACAATGTCATGGGACTCGTCCTCGTTTACAGCGTCTCCGCTCTGCCATTCTGCGTTTGGAACCTCAAAGGATACTTCGATACGATTCCTAAAGAACTTGAAGAAGCCGCCGTCGTCGACGGTGCTTCCCGTTTCAAAATCTTCACTACTGTCGTCCTACCACTCGCGCGCCCCGCTATCGCTATCACTGCGCTCTTCAGCTTCATGACCGCTTGGAACGAATTCGTCTTGGCCGCGACTTTCATGAACAACGAGATCAACTACACGCTGCCTGTTGCGCTCAAACAATACGTCGGTGAACAGTCCGTTCAGTACGGCTACTTCGCTGCAGGAGCCATTCTCGTCTCCATCCCCATCATGGCACTCTTCTTCGCCCTCCAAAAACACCTCGTCGGTGGCCTCACTGCTGGTGGCGTTAAGGGCTAGGCTAATTCGCGCTAAGCTTCTCGCTTAGTTTGCTCCAAAGGCATCAAGTTGATCTCCAATTTGATGCCTTTTTTATTGTTCCCTTTCGTTTGTATTTTATTTATTTTTTTGTTTCGTGGGGGAAGTCTCCCCCTACGCGGCTATTGGCCATGCCAATACGCCGCTACCCCTTCTGACTGCGGATGCCCCTACATGACTTTCTGGTCACAACAAAATACTTAAAATCTACACTTAGACCGCCCCAGACAACTTAATCTGTTGCTCTAATACGCCATCTTGAGACGCTCAACTGTCTCTTTCATACCTATCCTTTAACAATTCTACGTCCCTACACCATACTCAGTTTCGCAAAATCACCCGCTTCAACCAATCCCCCACACCCACCCCGTAGCATCTTCCTCAAATCTGCGTATCAAACACAGATTCCCCCTAATACAATTGCCTTCGTACATTTTTTTTGTTTAAGCGTTGGCACGATGATTGAATCATAAACGAATCGTCTGTTGACGTTTGGCTACATGCCATTACCTCTTTAGGAGCTTATTTATGATGTCCTTGAAAAAACGCTTTTCGTTAGCACTCGCAACTTTTCTCTTCTCACTCGTCGCGCTTCCCGCTGTTGCCAGTGCCGACATCTGCAGTATCATTAACTACACCTTCGATTCTGATATCGAAGATCAAGTCAGAGCATACGTCGGTAGCAATTATATCGACTCCAGTGATGCAGCTTGCATTCTTAGCAATATCAGATTCGACTCTACCAAACAAAAGGTCGGTGTCTTCCTCGCCTCACATCTGATTGACCCCGAAAACGTCAATCTTCTCGCGAATGAAGCAACTTTCTCTGACACCAAAATGGCAATCATAAAAGCATCTGCCAACGCCAGACCGCCTGTGCCTCAGTATCGTGAAGAACATCGTGGTGGACATCACCGCCCGAATCATGGTGGTGGACACTATCGTCATGAGCCACGCCCCAACCTTCACATCGTCAACAACGTTCATGACAAAATTGACTTCACCTTCACCTCGAGAATTATGCCCCAACTAAAGGCTTATGTCTCCGGCGACGCTCTTGTCTATGCTAGCGATGCCGCAAACATCCTTCGCTCCGCTAAATTTGCTAGCGCCCAAGAAGAAATTGGTACCTACCTCGCCACGCGTTTGGCAGATCCCGACAATTTGTACCTACTCGTCGAAGCCGTCACGTTCCAAAGCACCAAAACGGCAATCCTCAATGCTGCTCGCTAATCCATTCGACTGCATGGCAACACTCTGATCTGTTGCGCTGATTGCATCCCCGAAAGACCTCAACTTTCGGGGATTTTTTTTGCCTTTACTTCGAGGCTAAGTCTTAAAAACAAAAAAAGCGGCAAGATGAATCGCCGCTATATATATATATATTTATTTATAATACTAAATATTACTTGAGATAATCTTTGCTGACATAGCCAATGCGATCATTATAAAGGATCTTGGCCCAACCGTCTTTTTCACCAATAACTTTTACAACAGTGCCATTTGCAAGCGAACCAACTTTGTCAGCATCAGTGCCAGGAGCTTTGCGAACATTAAGGCTGGATGCGGTTACAGTCATTTCGGGTTTTTCATAGTCGGTATAGGCTGCAAAAACGTAGGCATCATTGCCCTCAAAATCAATCATAAGCCAATCGTCACACATAGCTTTAATGCCAATGGAATCACCACGTTTGAGCGTACCAATGCGGGCTTCTTTCGTCGACGGGGTCGGACGAACATTGAGAACATCGCAGGTAACTTTGGCAATCTGGTATTCAAGCGGCATGAAGAAATCAACTTCTGCTTCTTCTGCAGCTTCTTCCGTCTGAGCAGAAGAAATCATCGAAGCATTTTCCTGCATCGAGCTGAAAGAAGAACTAATTTTTGAGGTGAGATTATCGAGCAAACCCATGGCAAACACTCCTTATCGGATAAAAAACGAGAAGCATGATCGCTTCCCTAAAAACAAGCAAAACACGCCAAGCGCATCTGCGAAACACGTGCTTTATAAAGGATAATCCCCAAAATTTGTGAAAAACTTTTGCCAATCCGCACCCCTACATAAACAAAGCGGGCCGTATGGCTTGCCATAGGCCCGCAAGCGCTCCGTATTCGCCCAAGCGAATAGGAGCGCTCACAAATACATCATAAATTCAGTTATCATTTCGCTATCTTTCGACTCTTCCACACGTTAAAAAAGCATCCGAAAACGATGATTGCAATGCCCAAAACGATATTCCACGTAATGGCTTCCCCCAAAATGAGCGCGGCCAACACCATTGCTATAATGGGTTTGACAAAAAAAGCATACGAAGCCGTCGATGCGCCTGCTTTTTCGATTGCTTTCATAAAACAGAAATAGCCAAACCCCGTTACAATAAGACTGACATACGCCAACACGGGCAGCGTTTGAAGCGAAATCCCCTGCACCACAGATTCGCCCATGACAAACAAAACGACGAGTTCCATGAGTGCCCCAATAATAAAACTGAAGCTATTCAATGCCATACCGCCGATCTTGCCAATACGACGGCGGCTCAGCGCGGTGTACAAACCAAATGCAACCGATGCGCCCAAACCGAGCAAAATACCGTAAACGCTATTACCCACTGCAAGATTCCACGGTGCCAATACGAGAATTAAGCCGGTTATACAAATCGCCAACACGACACCTTTGAGCAGCGTAAAACGTTCGTGTGCAACAAAATGCGCAAAGATCATCGTAAACATGGGATTAAAGGAGATTAAAACAGCAGCAAGCGTTGCATTTGAATGCATCACTGACATCTGGAACAACGTCATGCTGACGACGATATTTACAAAAGCTAATATTATTATAAATCCCCAATCGCCACCCGTCATATGATGACCACGCTTTTTGAGATCCATAAGAGCAAAGGGCAACAAAAACAAACCGCCCAAAATAAATCGCAAAAAAGTAAGCTGAAACGCCGTAAACTCGCTTCCGCCCTTCTTCAGCGCAATTTCCATCGTGCCAAAAGCGAGCGCCGTCAAAAGCACCCATGAATATTTTTTTAGTTCCTGCATCTTTATCCTTTATAATATGTTCACTCTTGCCGTACAACGATGTGCGGTCGAGCTGCAGTTTGAGCATTTCCAAAACTGCAACACGTATTATAAGGCTTTTTGGATGTTTGGGGACGCCCTTTTAAAGTCCGCTGCCACGCTCCATCAGCAATTCTTCCAACTTCAGGGTGCCAGCATGCTTGTACGCCAGCACCTTGCCTCAAAACACACGTGTACCCTTGATACACGTCCAATAAGGAGTAAACGACATGATCATTGATTATGCACCACAAGGCGTCTGCGCACGCCGTATGATTATAGAAGTCGAAGACGGCGTCATCAAATCCGCTGCAACGCTCGGCGGATGCGCCGGCAATAGCCAGGGACTCACGAAACTCGTCGTCGGTATGAAAGTCGAAGACGTCATTAAACGCCTCGAAGGCATCAAATGCGGCAATAAAGCTAGCTCTTGTCCAGACCAAATGGCTCAGGCGCTCAAACAGGCACTCGCTCAAGCCAAATAATTATATTATTTTCTATATTATGCAAGCCCGCAGACACTTCTTCTGCGGGCTTTTTTTATATTTAGACTTTTAAGACATTTATTATACTTTATAATCTATGACGATTATCTTTTGCGGCCGCTATGGCCAAGGCCATACGCGGCACGCGCTCGGGCTATTTCGCTTTGCAAAATACGCCCGAGCAAAATTCTTAAACGACAAAACACAATAAAAAAGGGCTTATCCGTTTGTACAGATAGCCCTTTCACGCATAAAGGCTGTTCGTCTTCCACTAAGAAAGATCAAACGGCCGCGATGACTTTAAACAATGACAGTAGGACGCTTAACGACGACGGCCGCGACCACGTCTGTCATCGTCATCGTCATCCCAGTCTTCATCGTCGTCTTCGTCTTCATCGTCATCCCAATCTTCATCATCATCCCAACCCTCATCAGCGTCATCAACATATTCGTCGGGATCAAAATCATCAGAACACCAAGCAGCAATAACGGCATCAACAAATTCGCTCTCTTCGTCGTCAAGACCGTCGGCACCAGCTGCAGCATAGAGATCAGCAGCAATCTGAGCGAGTGCCCCTGGTGACAAATAGCGTCCCATAATCTCAATCGTTTCTTCGAGGAAGTCACCTTCACTAGCAAGATCCATACAATGCTCAAGAACATCTTTGGCGCGCATGTCGTAATTGAACAATTCGAGAATCTTTTTTAAATATTTACATACTGTTTTCTGCTCTTCTTCCGAAAATTCTTCATCCATGCAGCAAGCCGCAGCAAAAAGACTACCTAGACGATAAGGCAAATCGTAATCGCCAAACTCATCATTCATTGCTTCCCAGGTTTCATCATCCATATTGCTGAATTCATCATCCAAGTCAACAAGGACGGATTCTTCATCATCAGACCAGTTGTCTTCGGGGGTCGCAACATCATTTGCACCACGAATGATCCAGTTGTCACCGCAATTGTATTTGTTGTTCATCAAATAGTCGTACGGAATATAGCAATAGCCTTTATCACCCCAATCAGTACCCCACGAGTTTCGAATAATGAAAACGCGGTCTGGATCTGAATAGCCTACGCAGAGCATGGCGTGGTTTCCATGACTACCACGGCTCGCTTCGTTCGCAGAAGGCATTGGGACGTAACCCGGTTTACGATGACGATCAAAGGACTGAAACGTCGCCATACCAAAAATAATCGGATAACCTTCTGCAAGCGCATGTTTCCAGGCGTAAAGGTCGTTCGGAAGATGTTCTGTGCCACTAATTCTATAGTTTTTTGCTTCACTATAACACTCTTTGCTCGGTTTCTTTGTAACCGCGCGTTTTTCATAAGGCCACGAAGCTTCCGAACATGCACCATCTGACTCAAGACGTTTGACCGCATATCGAATGACAGAACCACAATCCTTTGAAGCAGAATGATCCTCATCTCGAGCATTGTAATATATAAATAGACGGCTGACGTCGTATGCGACGCCTTGGTTTTTGAGGACTAAATACTCATATGCTCCCGCAACAGCATTTGCCGTGCAGCTATTCACCTGCCCCTGATCTTCTACGGCCGTCATAGAAGAACGAAGGTCTACTTTTTTGGGAAGCTCAGACGCTGAATAACGTCCCACGCCGTAGCGTTTATCCGATGCCGTCGGTTTTGACGCCATATAACCGCCGCAATTTAATACTTTGCCGTCTGCGCGCACGATCTGATTAGATGAATTATTCGCTCTACTCTTTGCCATTGTTTTCTCCTTTCTATAGTGATGAGTGCTACTTCTTTATCCCCATACACCGTTTCTCAATGCATGAGACATCTTTATTATATCCTATCAAAAATAAAAACGGATACATTTCTGCAAACTCACGCGTGATTTGCTTTACGTACCCGTTTTATAATTGTCACAAATTAATATTTACATTTTATATGAGTAATCACACACCCAATCGCATCATCTCACTGATACTATTCACCCAAAATATAATAATCATCTCTACGTTCATCAAAAATGTCTGCCTGTCCAGGCATAACATCTATGCGTCCGTCACCATCAATATCAAACGTCTGAGCTAATTTAACAATATTGAGCGAACGAGCTGAAGCATCAAAAATGTCGTGATAGACACCTTTTTGTTTATATAAATCTTCGTGATTACCGTGCTCAACAATCTGTCCCTGTTTCATGGCATATATAATGTCAGCATCTATAATCTGAGAAATACTATGGGATATAATAATGACCGTTCTATTCTTTTTAATAGCATCAATACTATTTTTAATCTGTTCCGTTGCGATCGCATCCAACGAAGCCGTCGGTTCGTCCAAAAAGAGAATAGGCGGATTCTTCAAAAAGATACGCGCAATTGCAATACGCTGTTGCTGACCGCCAGAAAGCTGTGTCGCAGGCGTTTCAAACTGCTTGGGCAAATCCATGATCTGATCGTAGATAAAGGCGCTTATCGCAGCTTCAACAACCTCTTCGTGCGTTGCTGACGGACGACCATACAAAATGTTCTCTTCAATCGAACCATCAAAGATGTGGTTCTTTTGCATGACAATACCAACCTTATCTCGCAAAAACTCAGTATCAATGTCTTTGAGATCAACGCCGCCTAACGTAATGCTACCTGAACTCGGTTCATAAAATTTATCCAGCAAATTGATCAACGTTGTTTTACCTGCACCCGACAGGCCGACTAACGCAGTTATCTTACCCTTTTCGATCGTCAGACTGACGTCTTTCAATGCTTTGGGACCATTCGGATATACGAAATCTACGTTTTTCACGACAAATGTCGTATCGGGCAATTCCTCTTTTTTATGACCACGATCTTCAATCTGCTCGTCCGCACCAATGACATCAAAATAGCCTTCGGAGTAAACGAGCGCATCATTCATATCATCATAAATTCTGTGAAGTTGACGAATCGGAGAGGAAACGTTGTTGTACAACATGACCATCATCATGATCGAACCAATTGTCATCCCGCTTTCGCCCTGAATCACCAGATACGCAGATGCGATTATAACCAATACAACACCAATCTGCTCGACAAACGATTTTAAGCCATCAAAGAAAAATCCTGTTTTACTCGTTTTGAGTTGATTTTCTTTAATCTGATCCTGTAGCTCATATTGTTTGTCAGACTCAATCTGCTCACGATTGAAGGATTTAATAACGCTGATTGATTGGATTAAATTGAGAATCGAATGACTCTTTGATTCTCTAAAATGACGATGCATTTCACGCCAACCGCGCAGCTTTTTGCCCTGAAGAATCGTAATCCAAAAATAAACAGGAATGATACAAAGAGCAATCAAACCGACGACGACACTCGATCTGAACATCAAAACAAGCGCCAAAACAGCATTTGCAACCAATGGCAAAATATCTAAAAAGAAATTATTGACGAGACGCGTTAAACTCTCAACACCGCGATCGATACGCGTTTGAAGCTTTCCAGCATCGTTGCTCTTGTCGCTGAAAAAAGTCATGCGATACGTTAAAATACGATCTACAGCCTTGAGTGCCAATACCTTCGAAATCGATACCCGAAGACGTACACCGAAAAACCGCTGTAAAAATGTCACAAGCGCAACTAACAGTTCTTTGCTTAACAAAATCACAGAGATCCAAATCAAAACCCCAAAACCGGCACGAATGGATGACGCACTGCCCGTCAGTTTTGTAACTTCATCGACCGTATATTGCAGTACAAGCGCATTGACCTGCGCCAAACCTGCACCTACAAGTGTTAATATCAAAGTCGCCAATATTATGAATTTGTAGGGTTTTACATATGGAACCAAATTCTTAAAGATTGCATAAAATGACATACTCGGCCCTTTAGATTGTTCAAGCTGATCCGTTTGATTCGATTTGTTATCTATATTTTCTGCCATCTCATATATTCTCCACATTGCTTTGGGCAAAATACGCACCCAAAACGCAAAAAGGCACTGCGTATGCAGTGCCTGGTATTTCTGTTAAACGGGAAACAATTTAATACAGAAGCGAACTATGCGTTAATTATCATCAAATTGTACAAAACAATTACAATACTTTTTCAACTGCAAATCGTTCCAGCTCAACAGCAGCTCGAAAGCTTTCGGCCTCCAGACCGAAAGCTACGCCGCATCCAATCAGTTGAGCTTATCGAGAATCATCGTAACAAAATCATTCAACCTACGCTGGAAGCAATAACGAATGGCTTTTTTAAGCTTATCAATATCGTTAAATGAAGAAATCGCAACCCAGCAGCCGTTATTGCGAAGCCCCAAGCCATTCGCACCCTTAACATTGAGTGTAAATCCTTTGTCTTCAACAAGTTTCGTTATAATATTAACTTCTTCTTCTGATCTTGTATTAAAGCCAAGAGCTGCATTTTCAATATCAAATTGAGCATATTTGTCGAACGGACAGTACGCATTACGATTGCCATAACGAACAAACCACATCCAAGGCTTATTGCAGACAGCTCGCTGATTGTGCGTAATTTCGTCCTGATTCTCTGCCGAAATGGCATAATTAATATAAGTATAATTATCGTAATAACGCACTTTAAGAATATTTGTAATATCCCCAAGCAACTCATTAATCATATCAAGAATATCAAGCTCAAGCTGAGTGTGAATGATACCATCATCCAAAAGCACGAGTTTTTCAAAAATAGGACGCCATTTTTCAATGTCTTCCATAGTAATTTCGGTGCCCGCTTCGAGGCATTCATACTTGACCTCTGCAAATTGAATAAGCGCTGCAACGAAACTATCATCTGCCAACGACTTATGATAGTCGTCATTACGATTAGGATTGTCCTTGTAATCTTTAAACTCCATCAACTTTTTGCTGAATTTGTTGAGAAATTCCTCATTTTGAGCGCTTTCCATATTATCCATTTCATTCTCAAAACTCATGGCAAACTCCTAATCTTAAATACATGCAATACACTGCGTTAGCTGATAAACTACAGACTCCTTTAGCTTAAGAAGTCCACATCGGCCTGACTTTACCACAATCGCCGTACGAATTCCACAAACAGATACACACTCGCATATTATCACATTCAACAAGCTTCTCTGCATCGTACTTCCCCAATTCTCCCCTCAGCACAAAATGTGATAGAGTCACGAACGGACGGTCTTCGCTTTTCGCGCAGACACTAACATTCAGGAAGAGTTTTATGTATCAGAATGTCAGAACGATTAAGGTTGGCACATTCAACCTGATGAATTTCATGCTTCCCAATAAACCCATGTACAACGGCACACTTTGCTACTCCGGCGACGAGTATCGCCGAAAGTCCGACTGGGTCAAATTCATGCTCGATCAGATCGATGCCGATATCATTGGATTTCAGGAGCTATTCCACAAAGAAGCTCTCCTGCGCGTTATTAAAAATAATCCGAAATACCGCAAAGCAAAAGTATATATAGCCGAAGAAACTGGAGATCAACCCAGCGTAGCTTTGCTTTCGCGTTACCCTGTCGAAAAAATTGAAGTCTATAAATATTTTCCTGAAGAAGCCGTAATCGATTTCAACCCACGCGGCGGCGACCGTATCGCCCTGCCCTTTACAACGTTCACGCGCCCCGTCATCAAAGCCGATATTCTCATTCCGCACTACGGCCTCATCACCGTTTTCGTCGTTCACCTCAAATCTAAACGTGAAATCTACTACTCTGGTGAAGATCCCCAAAATCCTGTCGACCTTGCACGCGCTCAAAGTCGATCACTTATGCTCAGAGCCTCTGAATCGGTCGCCCTCCGCGCTCTCGTTTCGGAAGCCCTTGAAATTCCTGACCGTCCCGTCATTTTGTGCGGCGATGTCAATGACACGGGCAATGCCGTTACTTCTCGCATCATCTCCGGCGAAGTCCCACAACATCGACTCCAAGACAACGTCAAACGCCGCATCTGGGACCTCCTTCTCTACCACGTTAAAGATATTCAGGCTCGACGAAGCTATCAGGACTTTTATTACACGCATATTCATAATGGAATGTACGAAAGCCTCGATCATATTATGGTTAGTCAAGAACTCGTCACTGAGTATCCGCGTAACACCGGCCGCGTCGGTTTGGTCTCCGTATTTAACGATCACCTTACCGATCAAACTTATACAAACCAAGGACACGACAAATGTAAAAGTGACCACGGCGTCGTCGTCTGCTCGCTTGAGCTCGACCTCGATAGAGCCGAAAAATATATGAAAAATCATTCTGATCACGATTGCGCAAATACCATGCTCGACGAAGAAGACATCCTTTCTCGACTCGACGAAAATACACTCACGCCTACGACAGAACCAAGACTCGAAGATAATATTAGGGAGCAAGACACTAATTCCGCCCCAAATACACCTCAATCCGATTCTTTTAATATTTCAAACAGCCTTGATCGCTGGAAAAAGAATCATCCCGATCAGGAAGTGCGCCCTGCACGCGACCGAAAACGACGCGATGACCGAAAACACAACAATTCTCGTTATGATCGTCGTAATGTCAAACCCTTAGATATTACAGATCAGGATTATATAATTGACAGTGAAGATCATGAAACTTCTGTTTTCGAAAAAACAAATGCGAATGAATCACCTATCGAAACTCGCGTTACCCATAATGATATAAGAAACGCAAACGAATGCAATACCATTGCGCCTGCTATCACAATGATTATGCAGAGTCCAGCCGAGCCAGAATCTACGCCATCCCCTGTCACCTCAACCGAAACAATACCTGCAGAAAAACCCAAACGCAGACTCTTCCGAGGCAATCGAGCCCCCATCGGCTCACCCAAAACGACCGAAACGCCTTCTATAGACCTGCCTAAATCACCCAAACCTGCGCCTGCAGCTCCCGAACCACCTCAACCTGCCGTCAAAGCACTCGCCGAAGTGCCTCTCCCCCAAAAAGAAACGCCTACAATCGCTTGCAAACAACTTGATTCGGGCGAATGGCCTGCAATTCCTTCCGCTCCGCGCTCATTCGCTCACCGCAACAAAACTACGGAACAGCACGCCGAACCTCAACTTACAGAGAGGGAAAAGAAACATGAATCTGCGGCCTCTAACAATTCAGATAAACAAAATAATCATCGACGAAGACAATACCCGCGTCGTGGGCCAATAGGCGCTCTTCCCAACGATAATATTGAATAGCAATCTTGTTGACTGGGCTATCGGCGTAGCCGACACGCCCAGGTCGGCGCGGCTTCTCGCTTTCGCTCAATACGCCGCGCCAAGGTAGCCTACAAAACACGACAAAACTTAGCACAGATAAGGCTTTCGGACAATCGGGAATTCACTTCCAAATTTTGGAACTACGAAAAAGTCGATTATTTGCATCGAGATGCTCAAGATATAACTCGCCATTCATGGTTCCAGTTGCTTCAAGAGAAATGATAAACTAAAACTTGAATTACGATTTCTTTTTATCTATATTAGTAGAAAGACCATCGTACTGCATACTGCGTACTGCATGACTAACAGTGTTTCATTTACCCGACGCATCATCGTAAGTCATTTTATGGGGTGTAAATTCTTCGATGCTATAGCCTGCGTTATTGCTACTCTTGGCGACTCGCTTGCCTTCCTGACACTCCGACCCTGCGTCACCACATACGTTTTGTGCACTATCTTGTGATTGTGCGCTTTCTTTCGACTCGGTTTTGGAGTCTTCCTCTGGCACGCTATCAAAAACTTGCGCAGTTTTGTTAGAACAGCCACATGATACAAATAGCATGGCACAAATGATCTTGAGCGTTGTGTTGCCTAATGTTATCGGGGTTATTAGATATTTATTTATAATTTTCATAACTGTAATTCACATAACTCAGTGTTGCACATAATGCATAACTTCACCATCAATATTATCATTCATAATGGCATTACCGATCAAGTTAACTGCTTCAACCAGACAACCAAGATTACGAGCATAGATCATCAATTTTTCGATCTTTTCACGGCATTCTTTGCAGCCTTTCTGCTCTGCCAATTCAAGGACTTGAACAATATCCATTTTATCCATTTTTTCCTAAAAAGAAATATGCGCCACCAGCACACATGATTCGGAACGAACCGAGAGTTTCGGGGCTAGAGGCTATTATGTACAACAATTCGCAATTGTAAATCAAGTAACATCAGAAAATACATCCCCAAACATGAAGAGTCTTGTTTGGAGGCTCAGGCAAATAAATAATAGCTTCATTTTGAGGCTGCTAGTAACAGACTTTCGACATCTGCCTTTTAGACAATACTTGCATTCCGCCCCTTATAGGGGCAATATCAAACCTACACTTGAAGTGGTGGTCATGACTTGTTTTGAGGCTGCCTATCTGCGATACGGCAGCCGTTTGTCGCTATGGCTTCGCCATACGCGCCAAATGCCGCGCCTTGCTTTAGTTTTTAATTACGTTATGCAATTTATATAATAATTATTCATTAAATTACAATTTACAAAAAACATCTTTATTTATTTTAATTAGCATTACAACTACTTAGATTCTTCTGCCAGCTTGTTGAATTTACGCATTAACTGTACAGAGAACGGAAGCGACACACAAAGAGCAACCACATTTGCCGCTGACTGCGCCCATAATACGCCTTCCAAATTCCAAATAGCATCCATAATTATAATAGCAGGAATCAAAGCTATGCCCTGACGCATAGCAGCCAACAAAGAGGCTCTCACTGTTTGACGCGTGTTTTGGTGTATCATTTCTGTCATAACAACAAAGCCTAAAAATGGCAAACAAAGGGCATAATAGCGCGTCGTGCGAACAGCGATGACTGCTGCTGCTTCGGAAGACCCAAACAGCGCAATAATATTCGACGAAAATGCACATAATATGACAAAACCGATACTTAAAATGATCGTATTAAGCTTTATACCAAAATAGTATGCCTGTTTAACACGATTGTACAATTTAGCACCATAATTAAAGCCACAAACAGGCTGAAAACCTTGCCCCACCCCAATTGCAATACACAAAACCATGTGATTCAAACGACTTACAATCGAGAGTGCAGCGAGTGGATCCGCGCCATAATGTACTGCATAGCGATTTAAAACCACCGTAGCCAAAGCGTTCAATCCCTGACGCGATAAGGAAGGAAGGCCTCCCGCAAATATTTCTTTATATACAATAATGCTAGGATGAAAATTTGATAATTTTGGAGGAATACCATCCCCGACATGCGTCATTATTAAAAGTATGCTGCATGCAATAAATTGAGAAATAGCCGTGGCAAGCGACGCACCTTGAATTCCCATATTCAAATAAAAGATAAATATGGCATCCAATGCAATATTTAATATCGCGCCAGACATAATTCCAATCATGCCTAAACGCGCATTCCCCTGCAATCTGAGCTGATTATTTAAAGTCAACTGCGTCGTTAAAAAAGGCGTAGCCAACGCGATGTACGTAAAGTATTGAAGCGCTTCAGGTAAAATTTCACTATTAGCACCTAATAATCTTAAAAATGGCTCAGATGCCAAAAAACCGACAAAACCGAGTATCAGCCCAGCAATAAAAGACGAAAAAACGCCAGCAGCAGCCATTTCTGACGCCTTGGAGCGCTCTTTTCTTCCTAAAGCCCGAGAAATATAATTCCCTGAACCATGCCCAAAAAAGAACCCAACCGCATTGCCCAGCGTCTGATAAGAAAAGATAACCCCCAGCGCTGCAACGGCGTGCGTAGAAACAATAGAATCGCCAACTTGGCTGACAAACCAAGAATCACACAAATTATATACAGCAGTAGTCATCATTGATAAAATAGATGGCACCGCTAAGCCTGCAATGAGCCGCCCAACCGGCTTCTGCGTCATCGTTCGGAATTTTTCATCCTGCAGCGCTTCTGCCGCCTTACTTTCTTGCATCATTTTATATTACAATAACGATCAAACTCTCGCTCTACCCATGCCATTAAGAAGCCGACTATTCGCGACTGTAGTTCGGGTGTAAGCACAATCCCACGTGGCACATGATACCATTTTTCAAGACATCCACGACAGCAACAAGCACATGCATGCTGCGCTATAAAAATGGGATGCCCTTTCATTGGTGTTTGTTTACCATCGTTCGGTATAACGGCAGGCGCAAGACGCATCTTAATAAAATCAGCAGCATGACACCTGATCGTCTGCATCCCTTTTTTATGAATATACTCAATATCTTCTGCTTTTAGATGAAAACTTGACCTAAAAGGAGACTGACTCAACTTTTGAAAAGCCTGTTCTTTCGTCTGCATCGAATTACAATTATGTTTACATTTGAAGTGCTTTACTTACAAATACACTGCGTCGAAATTGAATTATTTTTTGATGATTCGAACAACCTCACCCACAAACATGCGATGCGGTTCTTCAGTTTTATAATAAGCATCAACAATAGATTCTGGAAGCGTATCCGTCTTCATATCTTGCCAATAGATCTTTTTACAGACAATCGTAAGCTCAGCTTGCTCAAACGACACCGTTTCATGATCGCATGCCACTGGCTTTAAAGTTGTTTCGGCCACTTTATCGCCATTACGACCAGATTTTTTACCAAGGATCAACAAGTCATTGCGATAGGCATCACTAAAAAATGAAACTGTAAAGTAATCATTATCATTAAGAAAATTCCATGTATAGCGGATCGGTTTAACGTAAACTGTCACAACAGGCTTTGACCAAAGTGTTCCAAGCCCGCCCCACGCAATAGTCATTGTATTATATTTTTCAAGCGGTCCAGCTGTAACAAGTGCCCACTTTTTTCCAAATTGACTGAAGACATCTACATTTAAATAATCCATTTTTATGTCTATCCTTAGGTATTCTTTATATCGTTCTTTGCCTTATTACAAATTAGATATTCCAATACCGAATGCGTGAAACAATGTCATACGCACATATATAGTTATTTGCACTTATTGGGGAAAATCCAAATAGCGCAATACAACCACCGTGTCAGTGTCGACTGATACGGTGGTTACAATGATAACGCAAAAGTAAAAATAAAGAAATTCATAACTGTCCCACAACATATTTTCATTAACTGCAGCGAAATGCGCCCGCTGCTTGCCTTCGGCTTCGCGACGCAGGCGATTTAACAGTAATCTTAAGTCTTTTTCATGCTTAGAAATGACTATATATCGATAAAACAAAGCTACTGTAGAGTTATCAGTGTATTCTAGGAAAACTTCGAGGGACAGCAGTTAAAGAAATTAGTTTGCGTTAATAAATGCCTGAACACCTTGTTTAAGACGGTTTAAACCATCCATAAGCGTCACACGCGGACATGCAATGTTGAGGCGGAAGAAATTACGTCCCACTTCACCAAAATATCCCCCATTGGAGACAAACAATCCTGTTTTTTCACGCAAAAAAGTTGTAAATTGAGAAGGATCACCAGGAAGACGTGAACAATCAATCCAAAGTAGATACGTTGCTTCCGATTGAACAAGCGTCAATTCTGGAATTTCATTGCGGATATAATCCGCTACCGTCAGTTTATTATTATAAATATACTGAAGCGCTTGTTGTAGCCATGCATCCCCACAATTAAAGGCAGCAATAGCCGTTTGAAGTGCAAAGAAATTACAACCAGCTATTTCATCCGAAGCAAGAGCAGACCACATTTTTTCACGCAAAGCAGGATTCGGCGCACAAACAGCCGCTGTTTTTATGCCAGCAACATTAAAACACTTTGTCGGCGACATAAACATAATACAATTGTTACGACAAATCTCGTTTACTGAAGCGAACGGAACATACGATTTATCTGGATCCGTTACATCACAATGAATCTCATCAGACAAAACGAGTACATGATGATCAACTGCTAACTGTCCAATTTTTGCCAAATCCTCTGCAGACCAAATATTCCCGGTCGGGTTTTGCGGATTGCACAAAATCATAAGCGTCGTGCCAGGCTTTGCCAAGTCTTCCTCAAAGCGACTCCAATCCATGGAATAACGACCGTTCTCGTAGTGAAGTGGACTTTCGAGCGTCTTACGACCTGTGCTCTCAATCGAAAAGAAAAAGTGATTATACACAGGTGTCATGAGCAAAACAGAATCACCTGGACTCGAAAAACGACGAATTGCCGAAGAAACAGCAGGGACAATACCAATTACAAAATGGAGCCAATCCCTTTCTATGCTAAGATTGTGTTTTGACTTCCACCAATGAATATAAGCATCACGCCAAGCATCAGACGGCATAGAATAGCCAAATATCCCATGATTGAGTCGTTTTGCTAAAGCTTCTTGAATTTCGGGAGCAACAGCAAAATCCATATCTGCAACCCACATGGGAAGTTCGTTCTCATTCACATTCCATTTCATAGAATCAGTGCCGAATCGATCGATTACGGAATCAAAATCGTAATTCATACTAACCACCTCAATTGTCTTTAATACTTAAATGCGGAGACACAAGTTTGATCTTTCCTAAACCCAAACTCCTACAGCCTCTTGTGTATTTTTTTGCTTCGTTTTTAAAGAAAAATCACTACAGGTCACTGCAATTTTGCGGAAGGCATGCGTTATAGACAACCGTCTGCATCACATACCTCTTGCGCCAACGCGATATCCGTGTAATTTTGGTTTGGTAGAACATCGAACTGCGATGTTCTATTACTTTTCATAATTTTTAGACATAAAACCAATGAATACAGAACTCAAACAAAAGTACGAAAAACTACAAACCTACATCAAAGAACTCGGAAGTGCAGCCATAGCCTATTCAAGCGGTGTAGATTCGACACTTTTGCTTCGTACAGCAAAAGAAGTGCTTGGCGATCGAGTGATCGCTGTCACGGCGAAATCCTGTTCATTTCCAAAACGAGAGCTGAACGAAGCCATACAGTTTTGTAGAACCCATCATATTGAACATATTATTGTAGAATCAGATGAACTACAAATCGAAGGTTTTACAGAAAATCGACCTAATCGCTGTTATTTATGCAAGCGAGCGTTATTTACAAAAATCATACAAACAGCACAAGCGCATCAAATACAAGTTGTGTGTGAAGGCTCAAACTTAGATGACTTAGGAGATTATCGTCCAGGGCTTACTGCGATTAAAGAGCTTCAAATAAAGAGTCCGCTGAGAGAATGTGGTCTGAACAAAGCAGAAATTCGTGCGTTATCCAAACACCTTGGACTTAATACAGCTTCTAAACCGTCTTTTGCGTGTTTGGCGAGCAGATTTGTATATGGCGAGCCAATCACGCCTCAAAAATTACAAATGGTAGAAAAAGCAGAAGATTTGCTCATGGCGATGGGATTTAGTCAACTACGCGTGAGGATACATGGCACCTTAGCGCGTATAGAAGTCAGCCCTCATGAAATAGAAAAAGTATTCGATTTAGAAATACGAAAACAAATAACAACAAGTCTTAAAGATTACGGTTTTTCATATGTAACGCTTGATCTCTTGGGATACCGCACGGGCAGCATGAACGAAGTGTTGCCTAAAGAAGCCATAGATTTATATAAATTGGATTAACCTAACCTCACTGCTGTCCCACAACATATTCTCATTAACTGTAACGAAATGCGCTCGTTACAGAATTTTATACTTTTCTTATTCTCATTCTGTCCTGCGGACGCCCCTTTGGAATCCCCGCGCTCTTTTGTCGCGCGTGCAGAACTCACTTCGTTCAGACATGCTGCACACGCGCCCGCTCGTCTGGTGCGCCCGCTGCTTGCCTTCGGCTTCGCGACGCAGGCGATTTAACAATAATCTTAAGTCTTTTTCATGCTTAGAAACGACTATATATCGATAAAACAAAGCTACTGTAGAGTTATCAGAGTATTCT
>JAZRWH010000171.1:0-17661 GCA_045599585.1 Myxococcota bacterium | reverse complement strand
TGCATGTTCAGGAATGGCTTCTGTACAAAGGCTGACATCGGAAGGTGAACAGACATCGCAGTACGCATCACCTGCCGTTTCAACACAAACATTGTTGTTCGCCGTACAGTCTATGGTACCCATGTCACTGGGTTTCGTTACACTGACGCCATTTTCACAATAGACGCGCCAGCTATGACCATCAATCACCTGACAGACTGAGAGATTCGGCGTAGCCGAGCAATCGCCAGGAACAGCAGGTGCAGGCGCTTCGCACTTGGCAGCGTCAGAAGCCGTTGCGGGCGTAAATTCCATGGTGTCATCAGCGCAGCCAACGGCAACGATGTCGTTTGCAGCACGAGGCGCAAGACCGTCACCAGCATTTGTCTGATTAGGTGCAAAGTTATAATTTACAATACCGGTAACATCATATTTAAAGGTGCTGTTAACATCCTTTTTGGCATTGTTATAAATATACGTGCTGATTGCGATCGAATTATTCTCTGCATCTTTAAAGACGCTACCATCGGACGTAACGCCTTCAACTTTGACGAGCATGAGGTTTTTAGCATTTTTGGCTTCGCCATTCGTTGCTTCAAGGATGTCAGCGATTTTAACTACGACTGCAGAAACCGTACCTTCTTCACCATTTTTGGAGAGTTTGGCATCAATGATTTCGAGCTGACCGTTGTAAACCGCAATTTTTTCGGCTGTAATATCAACGTTATCGCCGATCGCAAAGTCAGCAAGATCTTTGGCTGAATTGTAGATATAGATACCAGCGGCTTCACTGGAGGCAACGCTATCAGCATCCTGAATAAAGATATTTGCGTTATTGGTACGTTTTGCGGTTACGACGCCGCTGATGCTAATTTTAGCATCCATGGTGATCTGGCTACCATTGCTATTAGGCGTACCATTAGCCTTGATGGTATCAAAATCATCTTTGATCGATTTAATGGTGGTGTATGCTTTACGATCGTCGACGCAAGACGCTTCGGTCGTGTCATCTTTTTGGCAAACTTCGTAGTCTTTGCAAGCGACGGTTTTGCTTTCATCAAAAACGCCGTCAACACACGTCAAAAGCGATTTAGCATCGGCGCTACAAACGACATCATTGTGATGAGCCGTCACATCACCATCGGTACAATCTTTGTAAGCGCGGCAGAAGCCTTCGGCTGTTGCATCGCAAACAGGCGTACCATCAGCGCAGGTCGTATCCGTTGTTGTACCATTATTGCAAGCTTTATAGACATTCTCGACGCACAGACCGTTACCATTCGTGATAACCGTACCGTCGACATTGCAGTCTTCAACCGTTTCTTTGTAGCATGAAAGGGTATCATTAACTGTTGTGCAAGTGGCACCATCTTTACATTCTTCCGAAGTTTCAACTGCACCATCATTGCAAACAACGATGTTACCTTCTGCATCACAAGCTTTTTCGTTGTGAGCGAGTTCTTTGCCATCAAGTTCGCAGCTTGTTTCAAGGTTTTCAACACACTCTTTTCGCGTGCTATCGCAGATGTAATCATCTTCAACTTCGCAGTTGTTTGCTTCAACATCAGGTGCAACGGTCGCATCATCTTCAATCGTGCAGCTAACGAGAATGTTGCCGACGCACTGAGATTCACCGTTTGAAAGCGTTACGCCCTGGAAAGCATTACACTGGGTAATTTTTTCGGGTTGATCGTCTTCTACGCAGCTATCTGCACCGCAGACTTCGCCCTGACCACAATTTTCGGGCAAACCCCACTGACCTTCATTCGTACACTCTGACTCGGCATTGTTTTCGCATTTTGTTTCACCAGGCTGACAAACAGGATCAACAGGTTTGTCTTCACAAGCGCCAGCTTTGCAGATCTGATTTGTTTCGTTACAATCTGTACCACGTTCCCAATGAAGATCGCTGGAACATGTAAGCACAGTCGTACCATCACAAGAGACTTGACCCGCCTCACACTCGCCTTCCTGTTCTCTGACCTCACATTTACCGGCTTCAGCATTGCAAGTGCCATTGTTGGCTGCACAATCGATAACTTCAACGACTTTATTATTCTCACAAATCGTAAGGACTTCGCCGTCACAACGATTCGCACCGTCACAGTACTCGGCCGATTCGTTACACGCAGTCGCTGCGGCCATAGCAGCACACGCCATAATCAATGCATACTTTTTGTTACTCAACATAACGCTCTCCTGATTCATATCAGATAAGATTTTTTGTGTGCAAAGACATTTTGCACACTGGTTAATGGTCGGATTACCCGAAAAAAACACACACCTTTCTAATTGTTTTCAGAGCCATAACGCAAGTAAAATAAATACACTTCACTCTTAATAATAATTCTTAATAATCATTATTCTAGCAACTATGAACTTGTTTGTCGCCGCAGGCCCGAGGGGGTAGCGGCGTATCAGCGAAGCAAATACAAATCACACAAATATTAAGCCTGCCTTTTGAATCAAATATTCACAAACCACCTTATAATTGTTTTTTTTGCGAAGCTGATAGACGCTCAGGGGGACACTTCCCCCACACATCAGCGTCTTTGGTTTTTAAACATAACAATTGACACTTTTTTCATCCCTGCACGCGCCTTTGCTGATATGATTTGTCTGTTTTCACACGATGAAAACGCTTACTTTATCCTTATATATGGTTATCACGATGATTAAAGACAATCTTGAAACAATCGAAAAACGTATTCAAAACGCCTGCAACCGAGTTCATCGCCCACGCGAGAGCGTCACGCTCATAGGTGTTTCCAAGCTGCATCCTGCCGACGACATTCGTGAAGCCGTTCAGACGACGTCTCTGCGACACTTTGGCGAAAACTATGTACAAGAGTATTGTGAAAAGCGCGAACAGCTGACTGACATTACAGATGCAAAATGGCACGTCATTGGCCATCTTCAGCGTAACAAAGTCCGTGCGCTGCTAAAACACGCCCCTGATCTCATTCACACGGTCGATAGCCTTCAACTGGCCGAAACGATCGATCGCATCCAAGGTGAGTTAAACCCCGAAAACGCTCAGGAAGTACTCATCGAAGTCAGACTAGGTGATGAAGACTCTGAGAAAACCGGATGCCCTCCCGAGGCAGTCGAAGCGCTCGCAGATCACATCGACGCAATGCCTCACCTGCGTCTTCGCGGTCTTATGCTGATTCCTCCGGCCGACGAAGATCCCGAAAAAACTCGCCCGTGGTTCAAAAAATTGAGCGTAATAGCGAACAATCTTTCATCAAAACATGATATGTCTATAATTTCTTGCGGTATGAGCCACGATTTTGAAATTGCGATCGAGGAAGGCGCAACGCACGTCAGAATTGGCACTGCGATCTTCGGTGCTCGCAATTACACCCCCTAACAGGACAACGACGATGACGACGCTCAAACGTGCAGCAATTCTTCCAGGCGATCCGGCCGGCATTGGCTACGAAATCACCGCAAAAGCCTTGTGTGACGCCGATACGCGACGCCAACTCTCAGACGCCGGATTGATCAACATCATTTATGCAAACGCCGAACTCTTTGAATGTGCATGCAGAAAATTTGCTCCGAACCTCTCTTTTTTGAAGATTGAAAATGTAAAACTTGCAACACAAAAAGATTCTCTATATCTTATCGATCCAGGTGAAACGATAAAGGACTTTGTTCCGGGCGTTCAATGTGCGGAATGTGCTAGATGTGCCCATAATGCCGTCAATGCAGCCATTTCGGACGCACAACAAGGCGAAGTCCACGGCATCTGCACGGGGCCAATTCATAAAGGCGCAATGCGCCTGGCCGGCGTTTCTGATATCGGTCACACCGAAATGCTTGCGCGCGGATTCAAAGTCGATGCACCTACAACGCTCTTTTTAACACGCGAACTTCGAATCTTCTTCTACTCGCGCCATCTTTCGCTCAGACAGGCGATCGACGCACTCAACATTGAGAATGTCACCGCCTTCTGTCTCAAAGTCCAAAAACACATGAAACAGCTCGGTTTCGACGCGCCAAAACTTGCGCTTGCGGCCCTCAATCCACACGCTTCTGACGGCGGACAGTTCGGCTCCGAAGAAGCTGAAATTCTCATTCCTGCAGCACATCGCGCTAGACAACTCGGATGCTCAATATCCGATCCAATCGGCGCTGATTCCGTCTTTGCTCAAGCCGCCAAAGGCGATTACGACGCTGTCGTCTCCCTCTACCACGATCAGGGACACATCGCTGCTAAAACCTATGACTTTGAACGTACGATCTCTGCAACGCTCGGACTCCCCGTCCTGCGTACGAGCGTCGACCACGGCACTGCCTTCGATATCGCTTGGAAGGGCTCGGCACAGCATCTCTCTATGATGACTGCACTGAGCGCACTCGCTAGATACTCTTAATGTCTAGTCGTTTATAACAAAAAGGAGATAGATCATGCCCGAACTGCGATTTAATGTTCTCACTCAGGAATGGGTCATCATTGCTACCGAGCGCGCCAAACGCCCCATGGAATATGCCCAGTCCATCCCCGCATATAACCTCCCCAGATACGAGCCAAAATGCCCGTTTTGCCCTGGAAATGAAGGTAACACGAGCGAAGAACTCTATCGTATTCCGGGCGACGACGGCTCCTGGCTCACTCGCGTCGTAAAAAATAAGTTTCCCGCACTCGATGAGTCTGCTCAGCCTGTTCAAACGGGCGATTTTCTACAAACTGCTATCACTGGCTTCGGCCGACATGAAGTCATCATTGACACGCCAAGACACGACCTACCCATCACAATGCTCCCCCTCGTGGACGTCGAAAAACTCATGTTCACCTACCGCGAACGCTATCGAGCTTGCGTTCAAGACGAACGGGTCAAACATATCGTCATTTTCAAAAATAATGGCATTTCCGCCGGAAGTTCCATCATTCATCCGCACTCTCAGCTCATCGCAACCCCCATCGTCAGCAACCAGACCAGCGACCGCACGCGCGTCACACGCGATTATTACGACGAAAACCACCGTTGCCTCATGTGTGATATGATCGAGCGAGAAATTCAACAGGGCGTTCGCGTTATCTATCAAAATAAGCATTTCGTAAGCTTCCTACCCTACGCTGCCCTCTCCGGTTTCCACACCTGGATCTTCCCCCTCAATCACTGCGCCACTTTCGACTGCCTTCCCGACGAAGAAATTCCGGCGCTCGCCGAGATCCTCTCTTTTACACTCCGCGCTCACGAAAAACTTTTAGGCCGACCAGACTACAATTTTGTCCTTCGCTCCGCCCCAGTCGGTTGCGACAATCGACTCTATCATTGGTATATATCGATCGTTCCGCGCCTTTCCAAAACCGCCGGATTCGAAATCGGCTCCAACATGTATATCAATCCCTCACTACCCGAGCTCAATGCCATGGAACTCCGCACGGTTATCGATATTATTCGCGGCATATTATAATCGTTTCGATATATAACAATATATTTCAACCTCTTTTAGAGCGGCAAAGCTTCGCCTATGCAGCATTCGCTGCATACGGCTTCGCCACTGGCCTATTCGCTACGCAAATACGGCCAGTGAAGCGAGGCTATTTGGCTACGCCAAATACGCCATCGCTTATGCATACGACGCCGGCTCTTAAGTGCTCGGCCATACATCGTTATTTTCAATGGAGGTAACATGATCTTTTACTTTTCTGGCGCTGGTAACTCGCGATACATTGCGCTTAAACTTGCGGATGCGCTTAACGATAAAGCTCTCTACATTCCTGAACTCATCGACAACAATCAATACGAATTCGAACTCCAAAGTCAGGAGCGCGTCGGCTTTGTCATTCCAACTTACTTTTATGGCATGCCTAAGATTGTCGATCGCTTTATCCAAAAACTTGTCCTCAAAAATACATCTTATGTGTATCTCATTGCAACGTGCGGCAATACAACTGGCCAAATCGGCAACCTCACACAACGTGCACTCGAAGCACGCGCTATTACCCTAAATGCTCAGTTTAGCCTCGCCATGCCTGATACTTGGACTCCCATGTTTGATCTCACTGATCAGCGCAAAAATGACAAAATGATCGCTCAAGCAAACCAAGATCTCAAGGCAATCCTCGATCAAATCCAAAACAACGTTTCGGGCAAGTTTATGCGACATGTCTGGCCAATGTTGATTTGCAAATTGTTAAATGGCCCAGTCTACAACTTCAGCTCAAAAACAACCGCTTTTACCGTCGAAGGCACTTGCGTCGGCTGCGGACTCTGTGCCAACAATTGTCCCGATCATGCTATTGAAATCCAAGACAAACGCCCCATCTGGAAAGCAGAAAAGTGTAATGTTTGCCTAAAGTGCTTACACCATTGTCCTAAATTCGCCATTCAATTTGGCAAACATACAAAAAAACACGGTCAATATACAATATAACAGTCAAATTTCAGTTTCAAGTACCGCCCCATAATATTATTTATGAACGCAGTACTTGAAATTACGCACAAACCATCATTTTATTTTCAACACTGCTGTCCCTTTGGGCCGTCCGCTGGACAGAATGAGAATAAGAAAAGTATAAAATTCTGGAACGAGAGCATTTCGTTGCAGTAAACGAAAATATATTAAGAAACAGCAATGATTTTTCAATAAATTCTGCAAATTTTCTTTTTATTGGTATTACAACACTGGATCACAATATTTATCATCACTGTCACATTCCACAATACCCAACAGATACTTTCCAGCATTTGACGCATCTGAACCATAAGAATCGACAGCTATATAATACGTTCCTGCTTTCAGCGTACCTTGTATCATAATATCACTTCGCTTAATGCATGTATTTGAAGCGATGCTACTGCGCAGCAAATGAATATCTGTATCAACCGCCGATGTTGCACTCAATGCAAACATTCGAAGACGCTTAGATGTATTTAATACAAGCTTATAATAATACTCAGGCCCATACTCTTTATTGGTGCCACAGCTGCTATACACCGAAATTTCTCGATTCTGACTCTTCGAAGTGTCAGCGACATGCGAATAGGGCAAGCTCGTTATGATAAATGGGTCGCTTTGTGAACCACTTCCGCTATACCCCTCCGTGATAGGATCGTCACCGCCGTTGTGACGATATAACGCATTCCAAGCATGATTAAGCATCGTTATGCTTCCTAAATTTCTAACATTAACGCCATATTGGAGCCCATCAGACTTAAAATTACATGGAGAACCGTTACTTGATGCATGAACGTTATCATTCGATATGCCTTCATTCGGGAGTGTCTTAAATACGGCATTCGCGTCGAAAAAAGGAAGCTGACGTGCTTCTGCATTACCGCGCGAGACTGCATTGAATGCAGAAACCATGTGCGTTGGATAATCCGAGGTAGATGGTATCGGTGTATTTCCTAAATAATTAATCGTTGCAGGCGTATCATGACGCGGAACGATATTTGTAATTATAGGGATAATGCCTGCATTTTCCATCATATCCATTGCTTTTGTCACTTGTCGATAATAGTCCTGCAACGACCACGAATAGCCTTGAGCAGTTGCTTCAACACCATTATAAGTATATTTCATTGGATTATGTGTATAACTTCCATTGCCCATATCATTCGTACCATGATCAAAAAAAGCAAATCGAGGATGAATGGCGTTAATTTCTGACTGAAGCGGATAGGATTTGTTCGAATTGAACAGATAATTTGTTGACGTTCCGCCTACTGCTGCGAGCGAATCGCGATTAAAAGAATCAAATTCTGATTGAAATTCATATATAATATCCTGCAGTTCAGAATAAGAATCAAGTGTCACTACAGCAGAGGTTGCATTTGAAAAGCAAAGCATGAATTTTCCGTCAAATGCTTTTGCATAATGAGAATCTCCAACTTTCATAAACACGTTATTCTTTGCAGTTGTATTTTTAGATGCAATCTGCTTCATTCGATTTAATACGTATGGTGTAATAGGTGAGTAAGGATGAGATGCCGAAGTTATATAACGTGTTGGCTGATTATGATTTAATTCAGAACATATATTTCCGCTGCATCCATTGTTACAATCTTGTGTATTCCATATTCCGTCAATACAAATCGATGCTACATTGTTTTCACACTTTTGTTCTCCAGAAGAACATTCACTACACACGGGTTCGGAAGTTCTGCAACCGTATGTACAAAAATCACGTTCAATCCAACGTCCTTCAGAACAACAAAATGTTTGAGCCTCAACACATCGTTCTTCACCATTAAGGCACGCGTTGCAATCACTTTCATCTGCTTGGCAACCATATTCACATTGATTCCCATCCTTCCAAGATTGTCCGTTGCAAATATGCAGATAACCGTCAAAACAGCGAATATTACCAACTTCACAAATATTATCTTGGATAGGATCATCTGGATCAGGCTTTATTCCTGGATCGTCCTTTCCTGGTTGGTAGGGATGTGATGGCTCTTCATCTGAGGGGTTGTCTTGCCCTCCAGGCGTTTCATTCACGCCGCCAGTTGCAGGATGATCATCATTTGCATTTTCTTCTTCAAGACGAGATGAAAGCGATGAAACGACAGAATCATGTCCACAACCACAAAACAGCAAGGCACTCATAGTAATAATGATTGCAGCACCATCACATTTTATACGCATACAAACCTCCCACGTACAAGCAGTTTGTATATTTTAGCATTGATCATCGCCCTTTGCACACAAAAAAGGCAGGCGTATTACGAGCCGCGCTTATAAGCGCGATCGCTCGTAATAGCCTGCCTGCGGCTGCGTATTTCGAAGAAATAGCAGCCGCCACTTTTATCATTTTAGTATTTTATCAAACGATAATCACAAAGCAAAGTTCATAACACAAAGCCATGTAATCAAAACTTCAGTGAACCATATCAAAGTTTCACGTTATTTTTCTTACACAAATCAATTACAAAATTTCTTCAACAGGTGCACACGTTGATACACCTGCACCAACAACGCGATAACTGGTATTATCCAAGAATGTTACAACCGAATTATTTTGTATATTATAGCGAAGAATCTTATTTACATTTGATACTGTCTCAAAAATAAAGAAATCTCCACCCCAATGTGCGAAAGCCCATGCGTTAATCGTCCCCCCTGCGCCGGGCAATGAATAATTTACAAGCGAATTGCCCGTAGATTTATCGATCTCGCTCACGATCTGACGATTTGGACCAGGCGAAAATGCATATAATTTCGCAAGCCCAGTTCCCGTAAGTTCGGGTGAATTTTCGTAATCTGAGGGGAATTTAGCAAGTGCAGTATATTGCATGCTGTCCGTATCGATACGGCCAAAATTACTGGTAGAAGTCGTATTACCAATATATAATGTATCTGTCGTACCGCCGATCTTATCCAAACTAAATGCCATACCAAACGTCGACAATCCAGATCCATTGCTGTTCATTTTAGTCATATAAGAGCACTTTTGAGCTGCAATATCGACTTTGTATAATGATGAATCTTGATATAATACCCATGCATTTGCATCGCGATCGACGGCCATCGAGAAGGGAGTGCTCGATGATGAACAATTCAGTTTAAACAACACTGTAAGATATTTGCCATCTTTTGCACCGGGATTGAATTTTATCAAATTATAACTTGAATCAACCAAGTATATAAACTGAGCATCCTCCGGGCAATTATCATTCATGCATGCACCACCACTACAAGTGCTAATGCCACAACTCTTTACTTCAATAGAACTCTGTCCATCTGCACTGCAAGCATAGACACTGTTATTATCACAATACGTCTCATTCGGATTGCAAGAGACACAGCCCAAATTATCGAGACACCAAGCATTGCCTCGGTCACTACAGACTTCTTTTACATAGTAGTGGCCACCTTTACATTCCAAAGCAAAATCAGCGGCACATTCCAAAGGCGTCGAATCAAAGCAATCAACGTCTTCGAATTCTGAATATAAACCGCCTGGAACATCGCGAGGAATCGACGGATCAAGCGCTGGATCACCAGAGTATGGCGGATCTTGGGTTGGATTACTCCCACCGGGATTCTCTGAACCACCGGGATTCTCTGAACCACCGGGATTCTCCGAACCACCGGGATTCTCCGAACCACCGGGATTCTCTGAACCACCGGGATTCTCTGAACCACCGGGATTCTCTGAACCACCGGGATTCTCTGAACCGCTGGGATTCTCTGAACTGCCGTTCTGCCCATTAGAATCCTTACTACTATGATCCGAATCGGAAGAACACCCTATACAGAAAGACAGAGACAAACAAATAACGACAAGTACATACTTTTTCATTGCTAACGCCTCTTTTGCATTCCCCCGATTCATTTTTACTTATATTTAATCATTAAATTTGAGATTTCAATAAAAAAGGCCAGAATAATTATTCTGGCCTTAATTTTTCAAGCATTCTTGCTTAAGAATTTGGAACACAAATGTTATTTAAATCACAAGTATAACCTGTATTGCATTTAGAAGCATTACAATTTCTCATAAAGAGCGTATGACCTGATGCACCTGCAATACCGTCAGTACCGTTATTTGCTGCATCACCGATCCCCCCATTACCGCCTGCACCGCCTGTTGAAATTGTATCTGCGCTAGTAAACGTATTCAGAGAAACGAGTGAAGCGGGATCTATATTATATCCGAAGATATCGAAGGATGGGCCACCTGCACCGCCGCCGCCGCCGCCGCCGCGACCACCCTGACCGCCAGCGCCGCCGCGTCCACCTTTGACAGTGAGCCAATAACCTGCCTGTCCGCCATCTCCGCCCATACCACCAGTTCCGCCAACACCACCGGTTCCGCCAACGCCACCGTTTCCGCCAACGCCTCGAGAGAGAACATTGCCCTTAACGACTGGAATCGACGTCGAATAAGCATTTGAGGAGACCATGAGCGCAAAACTGGCGCCGCCGCCGCCGCCACCGCCACCACCGACACCGCCGCATCCGCCAGCACCACCGCCACCGCCTGTTGGACCAAGTTCATACAGCGAGCAGTCTGCTTGGCTATAGTGGTAGTAGGCTACGCCGCCGCCGCCGCCGCCGCCGCCGCCTGCAGCACCATTCGATCCATTTTGACCAGCCGTCGCATCACTGTTCGGCGTCCAGCTTCCACTTGAAACGCTACCATATGCAGCCTTCGAGCCTACACCGCCAGCGCCACCAGCACCAATCTGTCCGCGCAGACCATCTCCACCGTTATTTGTTGCGATCGAAGTTGGATAACCAGACTCCGTTGCATGAGAACAACCTGTTCCAGAATACGCGTCAAAAGATTCGTCGTATCCGCCTAGACCGCGATTCGCTGTTGCAGTCGTGTACGCCGCTTGGTTGCCTAGTTTTTTATCCATATCAAAAACTGGGCAGGTTACTGAGCCTCCGGAAGTTGCGTTCACAGATGAACACTTATCATTTCGACCACCTTTGCCGCCAGCCTGACCATCGTTAGAGCAAGGACCTTCTTTACGTATGGAATCTAAGCCGGGGTCGCCGTCGAGCTTCGCATCGTCCTGACGTCCATACCCTGCACTTCCTGCTACACCTGCCATCCCAACGCCGCCACTTCCACCTTTAATTGCATTAGAAAGCAGCTGAACACCGGCACCACAATTTTGAATCCACACGGCGATTGAAGCACGACCTGGCTCATTCGCAGTTCTCGATACGCCTTCAATGACAAAACCTTCGACCAAAAATGAATCAAGCTTTACGGCTCTGATCGTCGAAGCTGCACCAACACCTCGAATATGGCTTGCATGGCGCACCAAGTCTCGTGACTTGAATGAGGCACTATATCCTCCATGCATGACAACGCCCTCAGGAAGCATGAGGTCTTCATCATATAAACCTTCGGCTACAAGAATATACTTCTTGCCTGCTTTATTCCACACCTTGAGTGCTGCAGAAATCGTATTGAACGGTTTTTCATAGCTACCATCACCATTTGCGTCCGCTGAACGAGATACGAAAATAGCATCACCAATGACACCGTCAATACCATCGCAGTTTTCATCGACAAACTCATCACCTGGACCGTACTCAGATAATATGTCTGGATCGTCTTTTGTAAGATTGCCTTTTATCCTACGACACTCACAGCCATTAGCAGTCTCTCCATCGGCATTTGCCCACTCGTAATGAATACTGTTTACAGTTTCGGTAGAGCAAGCCCCCATACCGCAGGAAGGAACACCCGATGTTACAATACAAGCCCCGACGGTATGATGGAGTTCTTCTTTATAATACTCCGTACAATCATTAAAGCAGTAACCGCAATGTTTTATATTATCATAAATGCCTGTAACAGGATTACGCATATCTTCGTCGATCTGTCCGTCACAGTCATTGTCAAGTCCATCACAAATTTCTTTATTATACTGTTCGATCTTACATTCAGACCACGAATACGAATCGGCGCTCGCCTCACACCATTCAAACCCAACACAGGTATCATGATGACAAGAACGCGCACTGCCAACGTTGTTCGCATTACACACACACGTGTCGGTCACTGGATAACATTGCTTTGAGCCTTTTATTTCTTTGCACACAAATCCACTGGGACACGATGTTCCATAGGCCGAATCTTCACTACAGTCTCGACCACAAAAGAGCTCTGTTCCGACATCAATACACTTGCTGTTAGGGCCAACACAGTCAGAATCTTCCGAACACATGGCGCACAAATTGTCTGGCAGAGCCATACATACCGTGCCATCCATATACGGAAAATATCCCGGCTCACAAGCGAGCGCTCGACATTGAGCCATGTTATCTACGATACGACATTCTGTTGCAGTCGCATGCTGCATCAACAGGTCGCAATCCTGACCACATGCGCCACAGTTAGACTTTTCGGCGTACAAGCCCGAAACTTTGAAAGTCTCGTCAACCTCTCCGTCACAGTCATCGTCAATGCCGTTGCATATTTCTTCGCTTGGCGTCTGACCAACACAAATCAAACCACTGACACCAGCACAAATGGACTGCCCAACACATGTGCCATACTCATTTTCGATATTACAGGCAGCGCCATCCGTATTTTCGTCAATAAAACCATCACAGTTATCGTCTATGCCATTGCAAATTTCTTGAGCGGGAACCTTCGCATCGCAAGACTGCCACATTTGCGCTGAACAAACTTCATTGCCCGAACAGGTACCATACTCATTTTCAATCGTACAACCGCGTGTTTGACCTTCCGTCTCTGCCGAACACACACACGAATTAGAATTAGGAATACATTGACGCGCATTATTGCCGTCTGCACCAGATACCGTTTTGCAAGTATACCCATCTGGACAGCTTTGATAGGTACAGTCTAACGAACAAAAGTCGCCATCTGAATAACTCAAACACAAGTTGGCACCATTCCCCCCGCAAGTTTCATGAGAAGTACAAGCTACACAAAGCATGTGCTTAGGTTTGGCACAAAGCGGCACAGACGACCCATCACCATGAGGAGAAGGCATTTCTTCACATGTCCATCCATCAGGACAGCCATCGCCACACAGCTGCGTACAAAAATCCCCCTGTTGGTCTGATAAACAATAGGTACTCTCGCATTCAACGTTGGTTGAACAGCGCTCGCCAAACTTTTTAAAATTGTAATCCGTATCCGGGCCATTCGTTAAGGCCGTTACATCACAAGCCTGCATCAACAAAGATGCAGCAAGCAAGGTTAGAAGATGGTATTTTTTCTTCATATTGATCTCCGCTTCACCTTAGTTGAAAGAATAAACAGTTTTGGCAATGCCATTCTTTCCCTGCTTACCGTTACTCTCGTCTCCGGATGGCGATTTACCACCCTCTCCGCCAATACCAACGGCCATAGCTTCAGAATCATTAGGGAATTTAAAACTATTTTTTTGTTCATAAGTGCCAACGGAAGCATCGAATCCGATGCCGGCTATACCATATGCATTTCCGCCACAGCCGCCGCCGCCGCCGCCGCCAGATCCGCCAACGCCGCCGACGCCACCAGGGCCGCCATCCCCGCCGCACCAGGCTTCTGCCGTAGCAGTTCCGCCAACGCCTCCTTTACCACCAAGTCCGCCTGCGCCGCCTGATCCACCCATACCGCCAGCGCCACCGACGCCAAGGTAGATCTCATTGGCATAAATCTGAGGCGCTGAAGTCGTCTTTACGATCCAAATCGCAAATGATCCACCGCCACCGGCTCCCGGTTGCCCCATCGAACCACCGCAGCCGCCTGCGCCGCCGCCACCGCCGGATCCACCGACATCACCATAAGGAAGACCTACCGTACAGCCACTGCCGTAATTCTCATTCACAGCGCCACCACCAGCGCCACCGCCACCGCCACCTGTCGCTGCAGTGCCTGATTTACCTTTCCCGCCCGTACTAGCAGTCCAGTAGCCGTCGACGATCGTGCCCGTAACGTTGGCACAGCCTACGCCACCGGCTCCATGACTACCATCCGTTCCGTTCTGCCCATTGCCGCCATTGGCATATCCACCTACGACACAATCATATTTGCAGAACGAATATTGATAACCATAGCTATGACTGTAATGACTGCTCGCTCCATTCGAGCCGTCTTTACCACTTGCATTGCTGCCACTCGTCTCCCCACCAAATGCAGTACGTCCCGTATTACCATTCGATGTTGCACAGGACGCGTTTGTGCCACCAGCGCCACCAGCAGATTTAACGCCGTTACACGAATACGTCGTGCACTGGAAACTTTCTTTACCATTCACGCCATTTCCGCCATCTGCGCCGCTGACGCCAGGTTTTCCACTGCCACCGTCGCCCGCGTGACCCGCAATCACCTGATTGTTCGCAAAAGTAAGGTTCTTCGTCGCATCTTCTATGACAACAGCATAGGAATTCATGCCCGTTTTACCAGGTTCTGATGTTTCAAAAACATCATATCCCGTAATCGTAAACCCATTCACAACCGTCGGTCTCGTGCTTGAGGCTATGACCATACTGCCAAAATGCTGCATATCATGAGAATAGGGCGCTTCGATTTGCGTCGTGTTTTGAACAATATTACGCGTACCAAAATCAGATGAATAGCCACCGTAAAGCTTCACACCAGATCTGACAACTACCTGCTCGCGATACGTTCCTACTGCAACAAGAATGGCCGTATGCTTATTAACGTCATAAGCATTGATCGCTTCTGTTATCGTTTTGTACGGCGCTTTTCGAGTGCCTTCCGACTTCGTTGACTGCGCACTAACAAAGAGAGACGTAGATTCCGTTCCGTCAATGCCATCACAGTTCCGATCTGCATAATGCGACTCAATGTCTGGATATGTAGAAAATACCTCCGGACTGTCATCGCCCGCAATCGTTGCTACACCACATTCACAACCATCTGCATCAATGCCATTTAAGTTGTGGAATGAAACCTCAACCTGACATATGCCTTCGATACACTGGTGTGAACTGCTCAGCTTCTTACAGTCCTCGTCTGCCTTACAACTCGTCGGCGCTAATTCGCCTGATTCCGCAACACAGAAATAATGCTGATAATCACATTTCTGACCTTTTGAACAACCGCTGTCATCAATACAACGCTTGCCTACAATGAGTTTTTCTGTCTTGCAGCCTGTAAACTTGCACGCATATGCATCTTCTTGCTCGTCTAGTAAACAAGCACCCGTCGCATGCATTTCTTCTGCCTTCCAGCGACTGTCACAGTCAGAATAACACTCCCCACAATGAAGTGAGTGGTTGTAGCGACCTTGTGCATCTCGGAAATCTTCGTCTACTTCTCCGTCACAGTCGTTATCCTGGCCATCACATACTTCCTCATTGAGCGTCGCAGCATCACATTTACTCCAAGAATACGTCTCCGAAGTTAACGTTTCGCATGTCTGACGACCCGGACAAACATCCGTTTCCGTCGATGCCATGCAGTTTCTTACTAACCCCACTTTCGACGCGTCACATGTGCAAGTCTCGCCTGCAGGCATACAGAAATTACCACCATTTTTGCTCTCACATGTATACCCCGTCGGACAGCAATCTTGTACCCCATGCATCCCTGTACACCCTTTGTACGGCGATGATGGATCACAGCTCTGAAGACAAAAACTGCCATAGTCATCAGGCAAATTCACACACCGATCGCTGTAAACACGACAGTCTTCATCACTCGAACAGGATTGACACGCAGGAGACTCAAGCTTAACACACGTGACTGGCGCTTCGTGCGGGTATGGATAATACCCATCCTCACACTTGAGCGGCACGCATCGTGAAGCATTCTCTTCCGAACGCCATGCACACGTCACAGCACCTTCAGCTGTCGAACCATCCGAGCTCTTGGCTAAATGTGCAATCATCGTCGTGCAGTCCGCTCCACACGCTCCGCAGTTCGCTACATCGACATAATGATCCTCTTCATCCTTAAACGGTTCATCGATACGACCATCACAGTTGTCATCTTGACCATTACACACTTCTCGAGATGGATCGCCTGCGTCACACACCCACGAGGCCGAGCCCTCACCATCCGCACGGCACCTCCATTTGCCGACACATCCGCCCATTCTGCAAAGCGGAAACTCCGTCGCATCAATCGTATCATCTGGCGAAAGACTCGGATCAAGACTGTCGATTAATCCATCACAGTCATCATCTATGCCATTGCAATACTCTATACTCGGAACTTTAGCATCGCATGCGCTCATTTCATACTTGCCACTCGAGGCACTGCAGTACGACCAGCCGCTACATACACCGTACTCATTGGCTTGCGTACAGGCTACCCCAAGTCCATCCGTCGCATAGCCACAACCACACGAGCCTCCTGCCGGTATACACTGCTTATAGACGCGACCATCGCGCGCATAATCCTCACATGTATACCCCTTGGGGCACGATGTCTCCGAACAGTCCTGCGCACAAAACTGCGCTTCGCCAATCGTGACACATAAATCCCCACTTGCATTGCAATGCCCATCGACTGTGCACGACAGACATAGACGCGAGCCAATGTCCTTAACACAAACACGTGCATCCTCTGTTGCATTGATCGGCTTGGCGAGCGTCCACGGAACACATATATATCCCTCGCCACACGCCTCTGCGGTTTCACAGGCACGCGTACAAACGCCACCATTCGCTGGGCCATCCGGAAGACAATATCCGTCGATACATTCGCTATTTCCTATGCACGCTTCGCCAAACTTGCGACTCGGCATAATCCATACCTCTTCCTCAACCTTTACGCACGATCCACTTCGGCATATCGCGCCTTCGCCACAGTCATATCTCGTCACGCACTCACATGTGCCTTCATCCACACACGTTCGTTCACATGCTGCTAAACCCATTACGATTATCAAACTAGCCAAAAGGCCCCATTTTTCGCGCATTTTTCACCTCTCGAAATAAACACGAAACTCCTCTTAGCTTTCTAGCATACTTCAATCTATTTTGAATACTTTAGGTGCTTTTTTTGTATTTTTAGTCTATTTAAATTCGATTTAAGTCTCCTTGCCCCTGATCAAACCTATTTTTAAGTCATAACCAACCCGATCTTTTCTTCCTTTATACGCTCATATTATAAATTCTATTTGATTCTTTTGAGGGGGAAGTCGGAAAATTGTCAATCCAAATGCATATTTGAGTAAACCATTTCCGGTGTCTTCCAACCAAGTACTTTTCGAGGTCTCTGATTAATTTCATTACAGACACGTTTGATATAGCTGTCAGAGACCTTAG
>JAZRWH010000170.1:0-19711 GCA_045599585.1 Myxococcota bacterium | reverse complement strand
CGCGGGGATTCCAAAGGGGCGTCCGCGATACGACGCCCCTTTGGGCCGTCCGCAGGACAGAATGAGAATAAGAAAAGTATAAAATTCTGTAACGAGCGCATTTCGTTACAGTTAATGAGAATATGTTGTGGGACAGCAGTGGTTTTCTATTTTTTAAATGCAATAGATAAAACTATTGCATCTGCTATCTACTAAATTCTGAATCTTTAAAGAGGAATTTCACGCAAAAAAACACAAACATCTATATAATAACTTTCTTTGCGTGAATTCACTCAAGATACGTCATTCTATTATTTATAATATTATTTTGCCCAGGGATCAGCATCATCCCACGAAAAAGCGATCTGCTCTTGGTTTTGACCACGTCCATCGTCGACGTTTTCACGTGCCACAGGTTCCTGTGCTGCACTGACTGATGAGGCTGCTGCTTGAGGCTGATAACCTCGTCCCTGTGCAGTCATACGCGATTGCTGCACACGACGGTTGCCTTGGGCACCATAAGCAGCCGAGGCTTGGGCTCCGTACTGCGCAGAAGCTGGTTGCGCTGCCTGCTGCGCCTGCGCTGCGGCTGGCGAAGATGCCGCTGCCTGCTGCGCCTGACCCATACCTAAATCGGAGACTGACGGACCGTCTGACGAAATCTTAAATGTTATCGGACCACAAATAAGTTCACTACCATTCAACAACTCAATCCCCTCAAAGGGACGAAGCGTGATGCCGTCAACAATAATACCGTTCGTCGGATGTCCCGTAGGCGGATCCGAAACGAACAATTTGCCATTCGATTCAAGCATAATAAGCGCATGAGCCTTCGATACTTTTGAATTCGCAATGCTGATATCGCACTCTGGCTTTCTTCCGATGATAAACGGTCTCCGTACATCTCTCACATCAAAATGCTGCTCATTTCCGTCTGTATCTATGTAAGTCAGTCTAAAAAACATAGGCACTCCTTTGTTTTAACTTAGTCACGTGCTGACACAAGCACAACGCTCTCTCGTTGTACCACAAAAAAAACAGAAACACCTAAACCAAATGCAAAAACAAAAGTAACGACAGTTTACTTTTGTTTCAACAGGCTAAAACACCGCTCTCTATGAGAACACGATAAGCTGCTTGACAATGCTTTTTATCACAAATCGTTGATGTCATTGTCACCTAATCATCATATGATCTCATATCATATAATGCCGTAAATTATATAAACTGAACGTCACTCAAATCGAACGCTTCAACAATCCCCAACGGCGTGTCGGATGCTTCATGAAGACTAAGCGGACGTCTTATTCTTAGCGACTGCCAGCCCAACTTCTGCGGAGCTATGAAATCTTTGTGCGGATTATCAGCAATATAAAGACATTGCTCTGGCTTAAGCACAAACTTCTGCTGTAGTTCTAAATACGCATGCGTCGACGGCTTAGGATGACCCGTCAAGGCTGTGTACATCACATCACCCTCTTGGACATACATCTTAAGCCCAAGCGCGTCGAACTTTGCACGCTGACTCGACACGGGCCCATCCGTTATGGCGGCTAACTGCCGACCTGCATTGGTCTGCAAAAATTGACGCGCATCTTCGCAAAATCTAATCTGCGGCACGTGATTTCGATAAACTTCGACAAGCTGATGCGTTTCGGGAATAACACCCTCGTACTGCGAAAAATGCGTACGTGCTAGATCAAAAGTATTTCCTCGCACACCCTGCTCAAACAGCTCAAAACAATAATTGCCATACGCCTCAAAAGTGATTGTCCCTACAGCATTGAACCCTGATCTTACATAATCACGTTCGAGATAAAGTGTATCATCTATATCTAATACAATGAGGCAAATATCTTTAAAGGTAGACATCTTTTTCTCAGTCGAAGACAGATTTATATCATTTTAGACTTATCACCCCCAACACTTTCCAACGAACATTTCGCAAGATACTCGAACAACGCTACAGCAGCATTATTTTATCGATATATAGTCATTTCTAAATATAAAATAGACTAGGTCTCACGCGTAGCAAAGCCGAAGGAAAGTTGCGAGTGCTCCCGACGAGCATATTGAAATATGAATATGTTGTGGGACAACAATGAGCAAAGCAAAATTTGCAAATTTAAGCAAAAGCTATCGTTACGGTTTAGGCGGCTCAAGCGGCATTATAATATAACCACAATTTTCAAAAGTATCCTTGCCTGTTTGACATTGAACATCCGTAATACCATCGTAACGATTATACGTCCGATACCCGACGTTCAGACTCTCATGAATGAGCCCGTGACCAGCATCTTTCCAGGCCGTAAAATCATCGGCACAAGTTTTGTCTTCGGCCGCTGGAAAGAACTCAATCGACTGAATCTTATTGTCACGAACATTGATGACCAGCGATTCCGGGTCGTTGAGCTTCTTTAAAGAAGTTACCCCCAAGGCTTCTTTTTCGGCCTGCCATGTTTCATCTATCGCAGGGGCAGCTTGACCGATCTGGTACGATCGAACCATACGTCCAGGTTCAAGGCACGTGTAGTTCCACGTCTCTTCCGTCTCTTCCTCCTTGGCCTCGGCTTTTTGAAGCTCACTCATATAAAACCACGAAAAGACACCGCCGCAAAACAACAACACAAGTAGGATCGTTTTATACTCTGCTACCAAAAAATCTTTCATATCTATCCCTTTAAAGGTTTAATTTATCGCTTGTTGCAACGGAAGATCTTAGATCTGACCAACGACGTTGCGCTCGCACACGCCAAAGACGCAGGCGAAGGCGAAGAGGGGGTAGAGGCGTATCGCCAATGCCCAAAGCGGCATCCCCCCATTCCAATACAAATCTTAAAACGCATCCTAACAGCAATGCGCTTCGCTTTGGGCAAAGGCGATAGCCGCTCAGGGGGAGACTTCCCCCACAAAAAACTACAGATCCAGCATCATGTCGAACTGCCTCTGGCGACCACGAAGTTTGTTCAAAAGCGCCTTATCTTCGTCTGTTTGCGCATGATCTTCAAAATACGACATACACGGCTGAAGGATGTTTTCTTCTTCGGGTGCATGAATGCAGATTTCGCGCACATATGGCTTTACCTCTGCAGACTCCGTTTTGTCGATCTGGACGAAACGCGCAAACGTCACGAGAAGCCGACGCTCAAACGGATGCTGCACACTGATCCAAGTCTGGAGTTTTTCTCGAACTTCGGGATGATAGGTATAGAGAACCTCTGCAGACGTCGCAATCAGATCAATCGGCGCCCCAGTGCGTATGAGCTCAGACATATCATCAAGCGTCAGGCTGGCTGCAGCTTCCGCAGATTGCGTCAGATCTTCGACGGCAGCTTGGCGTGTTTTGAGCGTTAGCTGTGCGTTTTTGAGCACAGAAAGCTTAAAGGATGCATCTGCAATGCGCGTACTTAAAACGCGATAGAGATGAAGTTGCGTTTCGGGCCAAATTTCAGCTTCGAACGCCGACTGAATCGTCTGTGTCGGTATATTATCGGCAATTTTGGGAACCTTTTGGAGCGAAGAAGCCGCTTCAAGTCTCAAAACCTCATCCCCATGTATGAGCGCATCCGTCAAGGCAGCCGACAGCGCTGAAGCATGATCTGCCTCTCCTAGACGAAGCATTGCACGAAGCGCATGCGCACGCTCCGTCGTATTTTTCGCATCCTTATACCGCGTCGATGCATCTATATAAAACGAGCGTTGATCAAGCGCACCCGCGATATCCAAACCGACGATACGACGCGAAACTGCTTTGTGTTGAATCAGAGAACGCGTATCCCGGTTAATCGTATCTCTATTTTCGAGATCACCAGCAAAACCCTGCTTATCAACCGTGCGCGTCAGTGCTCGATATATTCTAAGCCTCTGCGCTTCATCGAGATTGTCAGCTGACAATCTCGATGAAAGCTCAACAACAGCCCCCTTCATATCAAGGCCATACTCAGCCACTCGCCCCAAAGACTCGATCGTATTGTTTTGAATCAACACCGTCCACAACTTGAGTGCCTGGGCAGGCTGCAGTTCGGCGTACTCTCGTAGAAGCGAAAGAAAATGCTCGGGCTCATCAGAAGCCGCTAAAGTCCACGACGCCAAGACCGAAGCATACGGCCCGGGATAAGGTGACAAGTAACGCTTCCACGACGCCTGAATCGCTTCCGATTTTGACTTTTTCGCTAGGGCAACAAGTCTAGGCCCCGAAACCGAGATCGGCATCGCCAACAAAAAGTCACGCATTATGAGGTTTTGAGGGGCGTCTACTGCAGTTTGTTCAATCCAGGCATCTAACTCCGAAAGACGCTGCGCATTTTGAGCCCAAGCACGCCCAATCTTAGCGCGTTCGGGGGGCGTCACTTTTAATCCCGCCTCAATCGTCGGCAGCACCTCCGTAGCCTCACTTTCGACAACCGTAATCGTCTGCGGCTCAGGCGTATCTTGGGCTGATGCTCCCGCAGAAACGCCGGCCAGCAAAACAAAACAACCCAATGTCAAAAACACTCTTGATACTCGACGAGAAGAACACATAGGCACTCGCAGTTTTTAAGAAAACCATAAATAGACCAGACGACCCCATGACCGCCCACACTAGACTATCACTACATTATAGATCGCAAAGTAAAGGAGATAATTTGGCATAAGTCTTTTTGCCTATCCCTTTGATCTTCGTAATATCAGATTTTCGCTTAAAGGGATGCTTCGAACGATAGTCTATAATGATGCGTGCCCTTTTTTCCCCGATGCCTGGCAGCGTTATGAGCTCTGCTAACCCCGATTCATTAAGGTGGATACAACTTCGAACAGAACCTTCGAGCGAAGGCTTAATTTCCTGAGATTGAGGGGGAGGCGATCCAACTTGAGCCAAAAGCAAGGCTGCAGCCGAAGAACTTGTTTTGGCAGTTTGCTGTGAATGTTGAGCTGTCCAAACATAAAACGGCGACCGATATTCCGCTGACGTATAACGTGAGCGGTTTGTTTTGAGCGCAGGATCAACGAAAGAAAAAGTTGAATTTTCTGCTAACAAAAAAGAGTGTTTATGTTGAGTCTTTACATTTTCAACATTAGATGACTTAGAAAGATTAAATTTTGTCGGTGTACGAAGTTCATACGTGCGTTCCGTCTTCCAAGAAATTTTGGAGCAGGCGCAAGTAAAGACGAGGGAGCATAACAGCAACATAACAGTAAAACGTTTATGAGACATCATCAGACCTTTTGTTGAACGACATAATCCAAAGAAAGCACATTCGATGCGGTGCAAACCATTCAAAAAAGTTACAGGGCAGTTTTTTTAAAGACCGACAAAAAAAAGTGACCCGCGACTAAATTTCTTAGACATCTGTCAAACGCGTACACACTTTATTTAGGTATATTTGCTTTCACTGCTGTCCCACGAAGTTTTCATAGAATACTCTGATAACTCTACAGTAGCTTTGTTTTATCGATATAGAGTCGTTTCTAAGCATGAAAAAGACTTAAGATTATTGTTAAATCGCACGCGTCGCGAAGCCGAAGGCAAGCAGTGGGCGCATGGCCTTATCAACACCACTTATGCTGAGTTCTGTTCACTATTTTTCCTTGCACGTGAGCATAAGCAGGTGTAAAAGTTAGCCCGCTCGAGGGGGCCTTTTTTAAAAGCAAATTTTCGACGTCACGGGACGAGAAACGCAGACCCCTCATCAAAGACGATGTAAGAGTGCAAGGAAGCACAGCTTGTCTGCAATAAATACTCGGTACACGTCCAACCAAACGTGTATCCGCGATATTCTGGTTGAAAATAAAGCTTGGGGAGAGCTCGAATGATGATGATTGATGAAGGTCAGCACGAGGGTGCAGTGATCAAAGTCGTCGGTGTTGGCGGAGCAGGGTGCAACGCAGTCAACACGATGATCAACGCAGGTCTTGAAGGCGTCGAATTCATTGCAGCCAATACGGACAGACAGGCGTTGTCAAGCAGCTTGGCCGGCACACTGCTTCAGATAGGAGAATCCAGATCGAGAGGGCTCGGTGCGGGTTCAGATCCGACAGTCGGACGGGAAGCAGCTCAGGAATCTCAGTCGATCATCGCCGAACAGCTCAAAGGTGCCGACATGGTTTTTGTAGCGGCCGGTATGGGCGGTGGAACGGGAACAGGTGCTTCACCAGTCATTGCCAAAATTGCGAAAGATCTCGGAGCGCTTACGGTTGCTGTCGTCACCAAACCTTTCAAATTTGAGGGCCGAAAACGAAGACAAATGGCCGAAGAAGGCTTGAACACCCTTCGCGGCTGTGTCGACACGCTCATCACAATCCCCAACGAGCGTCTTCTTCAGACAGCCGGCGAAAACCTTACTTTGATCGATGCCTTCAAATACGCAGACAGCGTCCTATTAAACGCCGTCAAATCCGTCAGTGACTTGATTCTCAAGCATGGTCTTGTCAACACTGACTTTGCTGACGTGCGTAAAGTCATGTTGAACAAAGGCACTGCATTAATGGGCACAGGTGTTGGCAGCGGCCCCAACCGAATGATCGATGCAGCCCAAATGGCCATCAGCTCCCCGTTATTGGACGACATTTCGCTCCACGGCGCAACGAACGTTTTGCTCAACATCACGTCTCCGATGAACACCACGCTGATGGAATTAAGCGAAGCTGCCAGCCTCATCGAAGAAGAACTCGGGGAAGATGGCGAAGTCATTTGGGGACAGGTTCTGTCCGACGACTCCGAAGATGAGGTCAAAATTACGATCATTGCCACAGGGTTCGACAGTTCTAATCTTGGCGAACAAGGTGGGTGGAACAGCGGATCTTTTAATGATATTAGCAACTCAGGCAGCTATAAAACGCCTTCTAATTCTGGATTCGTGCCGCAAACGCCATCTCAACCTTCGTTTGTCCCACAGCCGCAAGCCCAACAGGCTTTTGCTCCCCAGCCGAACTACCAACAGCCTCAAGATTCCGGTCGATCCAACAGCCTTTCGTCCTCCGACATCTCGAGACTTCAGGAGCTCGACAAAAAATCCGACTCTCTATACGCCTCAACCCCGTCTCGACCCGTTTCGAGCTACGCTCCAAGTTCAGCGCGCAGCAACTCTTATATTCCCTCCGACGCATCAGCCTCATCCCTGCCGCGCGTCGATGCTTCGGCACGCAATGCCTCATCATCCGCCGAAAACAAACGCATTGAGCTGCCCATGGACGAAGACAACGACGATCGCGATACACCGGCTTACATGCGCCGCAACAAAAATTACTAATTTGTTGTTTTGAGAGGGGGAAGTCTCCCCCTGAGCGTCTATCGTCTTCGCAAAAGCGCATCTTCTTCGAAGCTGTCTTTTGCTACGGCGATACGCCGCTACCCCCTCGATAGCGCTAAATGTCAAACAAACGATCGTCCTATTGACGGCTTACAACTTATATAAGCCCATTGCGGCCGTATTGACCCAAAGGGGAAAAGGCCGCACGACGGCGTATTTGCGAAGCAAAAAGCCGGCGCAACAAATATTAAAATTCTTTTATCGAAGCCGCCGCAATTTGGGCGGCTTTTCTTTTACGGTAAATCCAATGCTCTCAGATCAATACACCGTTATTCTTGTCGAACCGCAAAACCCAATCAATCTGGGAACGGTTATCCGCGCGATGAAAAATATGGGCGTACGGCATTTGTCGCTCGTCAAGCCAGCCGAAATGGATTGGGAAAAGACGCAGATTTCAGCCCACAAAACGCGAGAGTATCTCGATACGATGGAAACTTTTGACACGCTAGACGATGCGCTTGCTGGATTTCAGGAGTCATACGGATTCAGTGCGCGTCACCGAACACAGGCGTGGGCCTCACTTCCTGTTGAAGAAGCCGTCGAGCGTTCACTTCATCTAGCTGCTGAGGACCGAAAGATTGCCTTTGTTTTTGGCCGGGAACAAACGGGGCTGACCAACGACGAACTTGAACGCTGCACCTTTAGAGTGCACATTCCAACGAGTGACTACACGAGTCTGAACCTCGCGCAAGCCGTTCTCATTAGTCTCCACGAACTTTTCAGGCAGACGAACAAGCCGAGTGCACCCAAAGAGAACGCGAATAACATCATTAATAATTACAGCAAAGACAGCCGACCAGCGACGTTAGATGAGCAACGAAGGCTCTTAAAGAAGATGGGGGATACTCTGGTCGAGATTGGTTATTTTAAATCGGAGCTTCCGAACACGGCTGTTCACAGGCTACAAAACATCTTAAGCAGGGCGCAACTTCATGATGATGAGATTCATCTTTTGATGGGAATGTGCACCGAAGTTTCGACCTACGCCAAGCTCATCAAACGAGGTATTGAGCCATCAAAGTTTAGACCTAAGGACTCTCTTTTGGACTAACATTCTATAAAAAACACAATACATTAGCGTTAAGGAAACCAGAAACATTGGCCGATGTTGTAGTTTTATAGAAAACATGGTAGAACGTGGAGCTGGTTTTGGCCTGATGCCGTCTATTGGATGAGGTAACGAATGAGGAAATGTCCAAATTGTAAGAAAAACATACCGGTTGGAGCTCGTCGATGTGTTCATTGTCGAGCGGTACTGAGCGAGACAGATGGGGCAGAAGTCGCAACATCGACACAGCTAGGCGTATTTAGCAACCGAGAGGTAGAGCAAACTCGCAACAATTCGACTGCATTTGGACGACCGGGCGCGCTGAATCCCATCGATAACAATTCGATGCGCGGCATGAATCAAGCCTTCAACGAAGCGCCGCACCAGACGATGTTAGGTTTAGCTACAGTTTCGTCCTCTTCATCACGTTCACGAGCGATGGAAGAAAACGACAGACTAGCAGCGGGCAATCACACGATTGCAGGCATGCCTGGCATCAAAATCGACAACAACAGCCGTCGACAAAGCTTCGGTCAGGATTCGCTCATAGGCGCCTCCTCTGCCCGAATGAATCGAGCCACGCCTGTTACATCGGAACCTGTTCCCAAAAGCGTTGCGATGAATGCAGCCAATCCATCGCTCAAGGCACCTGAACTCAAACTTGAGGACGACAATCCTTTTGGCAACCTGCCAGGTGTTGCGCCCGTCCCCTCCTCGCTCGTCGACGAAGAATTCGTCGATTTGACCGCCAAACTTTTTGGTGACGAATTTGCTGCAGGCGGGAGTGATTTAGGCGATGAAGATGGTTGGGATTTTGATATGCCGGTAGCCCCTGCACCTGTAGCCAAACAGGCCGAGCCTGATTTTGATCTCAATTCTACAGGCGAATTTAATTCCCCTGATATTCTTCAGAGTCTGCTCAAAGCATCCAGTATTCAGGCCCAGCAGTCCAAAGGCGAGCTTACGCCTGCTGAAACTCAAAAACCTGCTGAAAAAGCCGAAGCCAAACCCGCTGAAACTCAAAAAACTGCTGAAAAAGCCGAAGCCAAACCTGCTGAAACTCAAAAAACTGCTGAAAAAGCCGAAGCTAAACCTGCTGAAACTCAAAAAACTGCTGAAAAAGCCGAAGCTAAACCCGCTGAAACTCAAAAAACTGCTGAAAAAGCCGAAGCTAAACCTGCAGCAGAGAGCGGCCCAACCTTGACCATGCCTGCTCAGCTTCTCTCGATCGTTGCCGCGATTAGTTCGATTGCATGGGTCTTTGGAGCTCAGGGACACAAACTCAGCGAATTCAAAGCCATCCTTGGCTTCTCTGCAGTCGCCCTTATCATCGATATTCTTGCTGTCACACTTGCAAACAAGCTTTCATCCAAAGCAGTCGGCGGTATCTTAGCTGTACTGGGCATCGTCTTCTTCGTCCTCATGGCAACGACAGAAGGTGTAACCGATTCAATGAAGCCTTTGCTTATCGTAGGCAGCATCGGTCAGATCGTATGTGCTGTAATCTTCCTCATTCGAAAAGACTAATCTTAGGCATCGTATCAGCGACAGGTTTGTTCTTTCCTTTTTGCACCTTCGCTCAAGATTCAGGCGTGGCCGCTCAGGCGGCCATCGTCGTACCGCCGCCACGAACGATCACGGCAGCTTTACCGCCGAAAGTTCCCGAACGCGTTGCAGAGCTATATTTTTTTGATGCTGACAATCACATCTGTGTTGATACGTATAAGCTTTCGTTCGGACGTTCGATTGTCGTAAAAAACACGAACATTAGCGCAAAACTACGCATTTCACGCAAATGCGATGACAAAGTTAAAAACGCTCCCGTCCCCGATTCGGTCGTCGTCTCAACGCGTATAGGCAACAAATCCGGTTCGTCACAGACGATCAAACCCGATGGTCCCATCGTTTCTTTTACAACGACATTTCCTTCGGCAGGCAATTGGCAGCTTACGGTCGTGAGCAAGTATCCTGGTGGCGAAAACCATACAGTTACACTTCCGGTCAGCGTATTGTCAGAAGCTCCCGTTCAGGCGTCTGATACAGACAATGCAGCTTCCAGCCCGTAAATCTGGGGCGTTGCGGGGATACCCCGCACGAGAGGGGCGCGGCGTATTGAAAATAGCCGCGTTGGGGGGAGACTTCCCCCCCTCAAAAATCATCCACAAACTCTTTTTTAGACGCAGCTGATCCGGACTGCACAATGCTCTTCTTTAAACGCCCACTTGACGATAAAACAAAATCATCCACAGAAGTAAGGAATGATCCAAAAGATTATACATCTTCCTTCCACTGGCTTGGAATTATGTTCGCCATCGCATTTGGATTGATCCTGTCACGATTTTGGTATCTGCAGATCTTTCAAAATGAGCATTACGCACAGCTTGCCTTTAATAATTTCATCAAACGACGCGTCATTCCAGCAGAACGCGGACAGATTTTTGACGTCAAACGGCGTCCGGTGGCTGTCAACCGACCGTCGTACGATGTCATTCTGACGCCAGCCTTTTTTACCGATTCAAAAGAAGCGCCTGAAGATCGAGAGGCGCGCCTTCGTAAGCTCGCGACTTTTTTGGCGCTTTCTGAAGACGAAACGACAAAGCTCATTCATCGCGTTGATAAAGTCAAGCCCGCAGACCGATTTGCACCGCTTGCCGTCAAATCCGGCATTACGCGAGATCAACTGGCTCTCGTCGAAACCAATGCACTTGAGCTGCACGGTGTTGAAATTGTAGCCAACAGTCAACGCTACTATCCTTACAACGAACTTGCCGCACACCTCATTGGTTACGTCAACCAAATCAACGACGAAGAGCTCAAGGATTTAAAGATGTACGGCTATCGTCTGGGGGATGTCACGGGACGTATGGGTATTGAACGCTCGTACGAGCCCATGCTACGCGGTGCAAACGGCCTTTCAGCCAGCGTCGTTAACGCGAAGGGCATGCCACAAACAGACGCCGAATCCGTCGCACTGATGAACAATTGGCAAGATGTTGCGCCGATTTCTGGCAAAAATATCGTTTTAACCATCGATATGGATCTTCAACGCATTTTGAAAAATGCGCTTCGCAACTACGAATCTGGCTCAATCGTAGCCGTTGATCCAAACAACGGGCATATTTTAGCGATGGCCTCGACGCCGACCTTTAACCCCAACAGTTGGTCAGGGCGACTGAGCCGCGATGAGCATATTTTGTCGAACAACAATCCCTACAAACCAATGCTCGACAAATCGCTGCTGTCTTTCTTCCCTGGTTCAATTTACAAAGTCGTCACAGCTGCAGCCGCACTGGAAGAAGGGTTAATGCTCCCCCAAGATTCGCTCAACTGCCCGGGTTATTACGAATACGGCAAACAGCGACGCCGGTTTCACTGTTGGAAACACGCGGGGCACGGCGCCGTTACCGTTACCGAAGCCATTGCATCAAGCTGCGACGTCTACTTTTATAAAGTCGGCGAAAAACTCGGTATCGACACGCTCGCTGACTATGCCAAAAGCTTTGGATTTGGAGAAAAGACAGGCATCGGCATTAATAATGAATCTTCGGGCGTTGTCCCAACACGTGAGTGGCACAACAAACGCTCTAAAGAAGGCTTTCAAGGCGGCTTTACGCTTTCAACTTCAATTGGTCAGGGCGACGTAAAAGTTACACCGCTGCAAATCGCCATGGCTTATGCCGCAATTGCAAACGGCGGAACGCTTTACTATCCACAAATTATTGACCACATCGAAACAGCCGATGGAACGACGATGTACACATATCCGCCGCGTGTCCACAACGCGCTGCCCTTTAAGCCAGACACACTTAAAGTGATCAAATCTGGACTCGACATGGTCGTTAACTCCGAAATCGGAACGGGCTACGCCTACCGTCTGCCCAACCTCAGTGTTGCAGGCAAAACGGGGTCGGCGCAGGTTATTTCGAAACGCGTCTCGGCAAATGCTGTCGAGTACAAATATCGCGACCACGCATGGTTCGCCGGATTTGCCCCCATAGACAATCCCAAGATCGCCATTGCCGTCTTTTTGGAACACGGCGGATCAGGTTCGGCAAACGCCGGCCCCGTTATCATGGAAGCCCTCGATGGCTACTTCCGCGAAATCGCCGCAAAACCTGAGGACAATTGATCCTACGCAGAACGATCCATAGACGTCATGAACAAGGGTCAAGATCAACTCAATTTTCGAATTTTATGCTCTAAATAGATCTATCCATGAATCTTTCTTCACGTCCCATCAAAAACTTTGCGCTCGCATTCGACTGGGTGCTGTTCATACTCGTACTGCTCGTTGCAGCCATCGGTATCATCAATCTTACGAGTATTGCCAACATTCTTCCGAAACCGCTTCACAACACGCAGGCACTTTGGCTCGGACTCGGATTCATCTTTGTTGCGCTTCCCTGCGCAACTATCGACTACCGCTACTATCAGCGATTCGGCAATGTTATTTATGGTCTGGGACTCGCAGCGCTCATTGTCGTTTTGATCATCGGAACAGAGTTTAACGGATCCAAACGATGGATTAACCTCGGCTTTTTTTACATGCAACCTTCTGAATTAATGAAAGTTGCCATGGTCATATTTTTGGCCAAATACTACGCCGAGCACGAACATCGTCAGCACTACAACCTCAAAGCGCTTATGCCCGTCTTCGCAGCCATCGGCGCGCCAATGTTCCTCATCTTTTTGGAGCCAGACCTCGGTACTGCACTTTTAGTCGGACTCGTTGCAGCAGTTATGACCCTGTTTGAAGGCGTCAAAAAGAAAACGATTGCGCTTTTAGTCTGCATCATGGTTGCCGCTGCCCCACTCGCTTGGATGGCGATGCACGATTATCAGCGTTCACGCGTTTTGACCTTTCTTCAGCTCGAAGAAGATCCTTACGGCAGCGACTGGCAAGTCAAAAACTCAGTCATCGCTGTTGGCGCTGGCGGTTTTTCGGGACGCGGCTATGGCCAGTCTACGCAAGTCCAAAAAGGTTTCGTTCCCGAACCCGAAAACGACTTTGCCCTTTCGAACTGGGCTGAAGAGTACGGCTTTGTCGGTGTTGCAACCTTATTTATCATCTATCTTTGCCTACTTTTGTGGGCCCTTCACATCGCACGTACCTCACGCGACCGCTTTGGTATGTTCCTCGCGGTTGGCATTGCCGCCATTATCTTTTGGCAAGTCCTCGTCAATACTGCCATGATCGTGCGTTGGGCTCCCGTCGTCGGCATTACGCTGCCCCTCATTTCGTACGGCGGTTCCTCTGTTTTGTGCATGATGCTGTGCATCGGCATTCTCATGAATGTTTCAATCCGCCGACACGTATTTTTGCCGAAATAAGTTTTGAATGAAAAGACTGCGTCTCATCTAGACGCCACAAGACAAGCATAGCGAGGCGTATTGAACTTTCGGGATCAAAGATCCCGAAAGTGAGAAGCCGAGTCTGCTGCGAAGCCGTATTTGCGGAACGCAAATAGGCGAAGCCATTCAAAAAAACTCCACATGCTGCTCTGCAAATGCCAACATAATATAATGATATCGCAGAATCAGCTCGATCGATCTCATAAAGCCATTTGTGAATTATATTTAGTGCATACTTGTCATTTTAAAATGGTGTTTATACTTCTTTGATCGTGATCGGAAATGAGCAGTCTGTAAGGCAGTCCGCACTTTCGATTTATATAGATGTATTCCCTCTTTTCGTTTGGAGGATATAAATAATGAGATTAGATAAACTTACGATTAAATCACGCGAAGCCATTGAAAATACAAAAAAACTCGCGCAAAGTTCAAAACATAGCGAATTATCATCCTTACATTTATTAAAAGCACTGTGTGATCAGGAAGGTACTGTACCCTCGCTGCTTGAACGCGTCGGTGTCAAAACAGTTCAGCTCAAACAACTCATCGACAATGAGCTGTTTAAGAAGCCCAAAATGCAAGGTGCAGAACCGTCGCTTTCTTCAGAACTTTCGAATGTGCTCGAAACGGCTCAGAAGCTCGCGACAGACATGCATGACGACTACATTTCGACGGAGCATTTTATCCTCGCAATGGCTAGCATCAACTGCGATGCACGTGCACCACTTAGCGAAGCTGGTGTGCGTTACGACGAACTGCTCCACGCCCTCGTCGATGTTCGCGGAAATCAACGCGTGACCTCCGAAAACCCCGAAGCTACGTTTGAAGCGCTCAAGCAATACACGCGCGATCTCACAGCAGACGCTCAAAAAGGCAAGCTCGACCCCGTCATCGGCCGAAACGAAGAAATTCGTCGCACGCTGCAGGTGCTTTCACGCAAAACCAAGAATAACCCCGTTTTGATCGGTGAACCTGGTGTAGGTAAGACGGCCATCGCGGAAGGCATCGCTCAGCGTATCGCTTCTGGAGATGTCCCTGATTCATTGAAAAATAAAAAGGTTCTTTCGCTCGACCTCGGGTTGTTGATCGCTGGCGCAAAGTATCGCGGTGAATTTGAAGAACGTCTCAAGAGCGTACTCAAAGAGATTTCGTCTGCAAACGGCTCTGTCATTCTGTTTATTGATGAAATTCATACGCTCGTCAAAGCTGGCGGTGGCGAAGGTGCCATGGACGCTTCGAACATGCTCAAACCGGCGTTGGCCCGTGGTGAGCTCCGATGCGTTGGCGCAACGACACTCAAAGAGTATCGCGTCATCGAAAAAGATGCTGCCCTCGAACGTCGTTTTCAGCCTGTAATGGTCGATGAACCGACACCTCAGGATGCCATTACGATTCTGCGTGGTATTAAAGAACGCTACGAAATCCACCACGGTATTCACATCACAGACGGCGCAATCATCGCCGCCGTCAACCTCAGCAAGCGCTACATCGCAGATCGATTTTTGCCCGACAAGGCAATTGACCTCGTCGACGAAGCGGCTGCCCAGCTCAAAATGGAATCCGAAAGCCTTCCGACCCCGATCGATCAAATCGAACGCCTTTTGATCGAACTTGAAATCCAACGTCAGGCACTGCTCAAAGAAAAAGATGACGCATCCAAAGAGCGCCTCGCTCAAACGGAACGCGAAATCGCCGAAGCCAAAGAACGTGCTACCGGCATGAAAGCACAGTGGAAACACGAGCGCGATATGCTTGAGTCGCTGAACGATTATCGCTCCGAACTCGATACGCTCCGCATTGCACTCGATACGGCTCAACGACAGGGTAACTTTAATAAAGCTGCCGAAATTCGTTACGGGCAAATTCCTGCGCTCGAACAGAAGATCACCGCTACGACGGCTGAAATCAAAGCCTATGGCGAAGCACACGAATCTTTCTTGCGCGAAGAAGTCCGTGCCGAAGACATCGCTGCAATCGTCGCAAAGTGGACGGGAATTCCCGTCAAAAAGATGATGGCGGGTGAGTCCGAAAAGCTTCTTGAGCTTGAAGAACACATGCATGAACGCGTCATCGGCCAGGAAGAAGCGATCAAAGCCGTTTCGGATGCCGTTCGTCGTTCGCGTGCAGGCCTTCAAGATCCCAAACGTCCCATTGGTTCGTTCATCTTCATGGGCCCCACAGGCGTTGGCAAAACAGAACTCGCGAAAACGCTTGCAGACCTTCTCTTTAATGATGAAAGCTGCATGACGCGTCTCGATATGAGCGAGTACATGGAAAAGCACAGCGTCAGTCGACTCGTCGGAGCACCTCCAGGGTACGTCGGTTACGATGAAGGCGGTCAGCTAACCGAAGCCGTGCGCCGCAAACCGTACTCTGTCGTCCTTTTCGACGAGATCGAAAAAGCGCACCCTGATGTCTTTAACATGCTCCTACAGATTCTCGATGATGGTCGTCTCACCGATTCCAAAGGCCGCACAGTCGACTTCCGCAACACCGTCATTATTATGACGAGCAACGTCGGCAGCGATATTCTTCAGCAGACTGAAAAGCCCATCGACGAACGCAAAGCCGCTGTATTGGCACGTTTGCGTACGATGTTCAAACCGGAATTTCTCAACCGCGTCGACGAGATCATCACGTTCCAACCACTTTCGGCCGACCAAATCGGCTCGATTCTTAAGATTCAGCTTCGCGCCCTCGATGCGCGTCTTGCGGAGCGACACATCTCACTTAAGCTCACCGAGGCCGCCTTTAACGCACTCTGCCAAAACGGCTGTGACATCGCCTACGGTGCGCGTCCCCTCAAACGTGCTGTTCAGCGTGATCTTGAGAACCCACTCGCGCGCTATATGCTCGGACATCCGATCCCGGAAGGCACGACACTCACCGCTGATTGGCAAAATAATCAGATGGTCATCAAAGCATAAAATTCTTTTTTAAAGCGGCCGCTATCGGCAACTAGCCGATACGCGGCACGGCTTCGCCTATTTGCGTTCCGCAAATACGGCTTCGCAGCGGCCTATGCCTATGGCATACGGCCGCTTTTTTGTCTTTGCGTGAAGTAATCGCTCTACTTCAACCCTGTTGCGTACTGGTAATACCAAGTTTTAACACGTTTTTTGCAAGATTTGAGCTAGTGAGACCAGGTTAGACTATAAAACCCATTCGTGTTTTACCGAATAAACGGTGTTGTCGCCGCCAACAAGAAGAAACAGCCGCGTATTTGCGAAGCAAATAGCGGCTGAGGGCGAGCGTATCGACTGAAAGGAGATAGCGAGACAAAAAAGGCGCCTAAAAAAGGCGCCTTTTTATTCACACAAACGAAGGATTACAAAATGAAGTCGGTCGAATCAGCAGGAACGGTGATCGCCACACTTTGTCTGTCAAAGATAAGTCCCGTCTGGGGATCATAGACTTCGATGTCAGCGTAGAAACTACGAGAGGTGGTAGTTGATTTAACGCAGTTTCGGTTTTGCGCCACGACATTGAATTTAAGCGTAGACGTTGAGCTTTCGGAAGATGCGGCACCAACGGCGAAATTCTTAAAGGCATCGTTATATCCACGCCCAGCATTATCGAAGGGAACGGTACCGACGCTCGAAGCGCAAGATCTTTCGGGTTCATTTGCGGGCGGCTCATAAGAGAGCGCTTCAATTTTTTGAATGAAGCAACTGGTGTCAATGCCAGGCTGAGCGGCGTCGATTTCAGGAATGGGTCTACCAACGACGCGCGTAGAAACGGTATACGTGGAGTACTTAACGAGCGCTTCAACGCCAGTTTTGATCTGCCAAGCGAGAATGTTTTCTTGTTGATACGTTCGATCGAGTCGCGTATTTTCGAAAGCGATATTGCAGTAACCATCGGCATCGGGATCGACACCTTTGGTACCGGACGCCATCGCATCATGAAGCGCGGAGGAAGTACAACATTTATTTTCGCCACAAATCCAAGTGTTATTGCTACGTTTGAAAGCGCAAACAGGAACGCGTGCATTCGTCTGTTCAGCGAGGAATTTGCCTGTTTTTGCGATTTCGTCCTTATTTACACCGCTATTATAAAAGGTATTTGCAGCCTGAATGACGCGGGCACCGATCGATTTGAGCTTATTAGCGACTTCCGTCTTATTGTGGGTAAGTTCTTTGGATTCTGCGTCAGTAATATGAACGATGATTGGAAGTGAAGCCTCACGGAATTTGACGTTGCTTGCAATGCTATAGAGCGATTCGTAGCCGGCTTCGGGGATATCGGATGTTGTTGTTTTGGCAGAAACTTTCGCGAGAGCAGCCGTGAACACATCCACATCGGTGGTAATCGCCTGAACGAGTTCCCAAAGCGGAGAAGCATCTTTGTCGCCGAAGATAGAGAGACCGAAGGCAGAGTTAGGAACGTTTTTAATGACCGAAGGTGCAACAACAGAAGCGAAGTTTTCCTGAATTTTTTTAATCATCGTATCCATTGATCCCGTATGATCGATGTTGAGGAAAACGTCAGCTTTTGTGATGAGGGGTTTAAAGGAGAGGATATCCGATTTCGTTTCGTTGCTATTGGTAGGCAAAGTGAAATAGAAGTCAACGAAGTCTTTAGCAGATTTTGAGGGATCACAGATGAGGTCTTTGGGGCTGAGACCATTTGCGATTGCGATTTGATACTCAGCCAAGTCGTCGGAGCCATCACCGTCGGTATCGGTGTAGATGCGAGAAGATTTGTTGCCGAGGTTATCGCAAATAACTTCATCTTTATCGAGTACGCCGTCGCCATCGCTATCGGGGTCTAGATAATCGGGAATACCATTATTATTCGTATCGACGGGAGAGGCGCCCTCGCCACGTTCTTCTTCATCTGGGATCGTGTCATTGTCGGAGTCCAGATCATACATATTCAAGAAGCCATCGCCGTCTGAATCAAAGGCGCCCTCGACATCGTCGTCGATGCCATCGCCATCCGAGTCTCGATCATGGAAATCGGGAATGCCATCGCCATCGCAATCAACGGGATTTTCGCGCGTACCGAAGGGATCAGGAATCGTATCGCCATCGCAGTCCATGGCACTGGTTACCCCGCCGTTGAGTGAGAAGCCAACGATCTCATCCTGATCAAGGAAGCCATCGCCGTCGTCGTCTTGGGTCATATAATCGTAGATACCATCCCCGTCGGTATCATCGCAGAACGTCACTTCTGCCAGCGTAGAGACATCTTTTCCGTACTGGCATTCGAGAGCATCAGGGATACCATTGTCGTCACAATCGACGGATCTAAAGCAATACTGCTGATCATAGCTATATTCAGAGGAAGCCGGTTCAGCATTTACATTCCCTTTGTTGGCGGCCTCAATGCGATCCGGGATAGTATCGTTATCGCTATCATCATCGAGATAATCGGGTTTTCCATCTTCATCGGTATCGACATAAGGATCCGGCGTACCATCGAGATCACTGTCGTAGTCGTCGCGTTTGCCTTTAAACTCTGGATAAAACTCGTAATAATCGCTGATCGTATCACCATCAGCATCGGGGTCATTTTTAGGTTCAGTTGTACCGGGGTCAGTACCAGGATCTGTACCGGGGTCAGTACCAGGATCTGTCGTACCAGGATCTGTCGTACCGGGATCTGTCGTACCAGGATCTTTTTTATCGGAAGAAGAATCGTCATCGCAGGCACCAAGCGACAGCGCGAGTACAGCACAAACAGCATACAGATATTTTTTCATAAACCACCTCGAACAATACGGTTATGCTACAGATCAGAGAATTGAATTATGGTTTTAAACAAGCCAAAAAAAAAGCCAACTAAGTTGACTTTTAAGATATGGATTACAGATATTCAAGAGATGAAAACCGCAGATACAAAAAAAGCAAGCTGAACAGCTTGCCTTTTATCAAAATGAAAACCAAGAAAGAAACTCTGCAAAAGTACGTATGACCACGAAATCTGTCTGATGAACATCAGAACTTTGATCCGTTAAAGGAGGTGATCCAACCGCAGGTTCCCCTACGGTTACCTTGTTACGACTTCACCCCAGTCGCTGTCCGATCCGTGGGCGGTT
>JAZRWH010000169.1:0-22762 GCA_045599585.1 Myxococcota bacterium | reverse complement strand
TGCGCTCGCTGCTTGCCTTCGGCTTCGCGAAGCAGGGCGATTTAACAGTAATCTTAAGTCTTTTTCATGCTTAGAAACGACTATATATCGATAAAACAAAGCTACTGTAGAGTTATCAGAGTATTCTATGAAAACTTCGTGGGACAGCAGTGAAGGCAGATAGGATGTTTGATAGATCAAAGGTGACATCGAGAGTGTATCTGCCTTATTCGATGTGTTTAAAGAATCTAAAGATTGAATCGATAGGTCATATGGAGCATGAGATCAACGATGTTGACATTATCGCTGTCATGCAAACGGGGATAATCATTACCACCGGCGCCAAGGGTGTAGTCGAAATTGAGGCCAGCGCCCAAATTATCGATGAAGAAGTAGGTTACACCCATGCCCAAACGGAAAGCAAAGAAACCTTTACTCCAATCATCGTGATCATGATGTCTAGCAATGTAGTGTGCACCTAGGCCAATTTTGCCCCAGAGATTAAGATTGTTGATAACTGGGTAAGTGAATTTTGCAGCGACGAGGGTGGAACCTTCAAAGATGCCCCATTTTTTGTGGTGATCGTGATGTTCTCCCCACCAGGTACCGCCGAGGTCTTGTTCGAGGAGGAGTGCGATATAATCGTTAAAGTGGTATCCGAAATCGAGTCGAATATCGATGCCGTGGCCATCGTCATATTCGCCAACGTTTCCAATCCAACCGAAAGCGGCACCAGCTTCGAAGGATTGAGCTTTAGCTTCGGTAGGGGAGATGAACGTAAACGCGAAAGCTGAGAAGAGCGTAAGGGCGACGAGGGAGAGGTAATTATGAACAAAAGAAGATAAGTTCTTCATAGAAACGATCTATCCTGAGGAAAGAGTTCTTTAACAGTCGGAGTAAGCGTTACGATACATCAAAGAAGCGTACCGCATGGGGAGGGATGATGTGAAGTTGAGAGGGGGTAGCGGCGTATTGGGAGGCAAAAGGGGATAAAAACGGACGAAAGCTAAGGTCAAGGTACCTTTTGCGAACCGATAGCCGCTCAGGGGGAGACTTCCCCCACCGAGATAAGCCGAATGTGTAGTGATAGAAAAACAAAAGCCCTCAGAGGAGCTGAGGGCTTAGGGTACGACACCGAGAAATCTTACATGAAGATGGCGAGGAGGGCGACGAGGAGGCCGTAGATGGAGAGGGATTCGATGAGTGCGAGTGCGAGGATCATCGGGGTGAAGATTTTACCGTAAGCGGAGGGGTTACGGGAGATGCCTTCGAGAGCGCCCTTAGCAGCGAGGCCCTGACCGACACCGCAACCGCAAGCGGCGACGCCGATCGCGATTGCAGCGGCGAGGTATTTGACGCCGGCATCGGAGACGCTGGAAGCGGGTGCATCAGCGGCAGTCTGAGCGAAAGCAGGCGCAGCGACAAGGCAGAGGATGAGGGCGTTAGTAGCGAAAAGAGCAATTTTTTTAGAAAGTGACATAAAAAACTCCACGAGTAGGCCGATGGGAGGCCGGTTAAATTGGAATGAGTGGTTATAATAATGTGCTCAAGCGTGGACGGAGTGTCCGTGGGCACTATTCTTCTGAGATAGCCATAGAAATGTAGACTGTCGAGAGCATAGTGAAGACGACAGTTTGAATGAAGACGACGAGGACACCGAGGGTCATCATGACTGCGGGGATAGCAGGAGCGCAGAGCATGAGGAGGATTGCGACGATTGCGTGGTCACCGTACATGTTGCCCATAAGACGGATTGTAAGGGTGATCGGTCGAACGATATGTCCAATGAGTTCGATGGGGAGCATGAGGAAAGCGAGCGGCTTAACGGGGCCGCACATTTCACCGAACCAATGTTTTACGCCTTTTTCTTTGATACCGGCAACCCAGGAAGTCACAAAGACGATGAGGGCCATACCGATATTTGTATTGAGGTTATCGGTAGCGGGGCCGAAGCCTGGGATGAGTGCAAAGATATTATTGCAGAAGATGAAGACAGCGATTGCGAAGATGAGGGGAAGGTATTTACGAGCTTTTTTCTTGTCGTGAATCTGCCCTTCGAGGAGGCCTAGGATAGCGTCAATTGCAATTTCGAAGATTGTTCTAGGGTTAAGCTTTGCATCAGGCGAAGACTTGAATTTTTTGCAGCTTGCGAGTCCCAGAGCAATGACGATGACACAGCCGATCAAAGTCGTAATGACGTGTGAGAAAGACGCTGGCGTACCATTGAGGATTGTATTTCCGAGGTAGCCGAAATTGTCAGCGATAGTTTGGTTGTAATGTTCAGGAAGAATCACGTCGAGGAGGCCGTGAACCTCGTGAGCGCTTTCTTCTGCGAGTAAAAGACTCAACATGTTTTAAGATTCCTTATCCTGTTGAGAGTTTGAGTTCGAGGCGGAAGCCTTTGAACGAAAAAGAGCGTGCGCAACGATGAGCGCGAAATAGTTAATTGAGACACCGATAACGACAGGGACGGGGTGAAGCTTAAAGAGGACGACCATAAGGGCCAGCCCAATGCCTAAGGCAAAGAGTTTCACGACCGAAGCGATCATTGACTGGATGACCATGAGTCTTCCAGCTTCTTCAGCGTCTTTCTCAGACTCAGCAGCCTGAGCGGCGCCAAAAATTCTTTTCTCTACTACCACATACACCGCCGAAAGTGCGATTGAAAAAACACCTGAACACGCGAGATCTCGTGCAAAAAAGACATCTTTAACGAAGAAAAAGACGAGAGCTGCAGCGAGAACAAGCGGCAAAGCGATCCAAATGGAAGCTTTAAGCGGCTTTGTGGGGTCAAAATCGTGTTGCATTGAATTTTTCATCGCAGAAACTAAACTTTAGGTGAAGTGTCGTCGTCACCAAGTTTGCGGGCATTTTTGAGCATTGTCAGGAACTCTTTGATAGTTGCTGCGATGCCACAAATGATCCAAAAAACTGTGAATATGGGTTTATTCAGGTGAAAGAGGTTGTCGAAAAAATGCCCTATGGCATAACCGAAAGCGATGGAGAGCAGTAGGAAGATGCCGATTGTACTGAATTTACCATAAGCAGTGAGGGTGGCAGCCCGGAGAGCTTTATCTTGTTCAGGCGTGCTTGAATCAGGGATAACGGGATCCTCGTCTTTAGGATCGGTATCCTCCAGGTAAGACTGTGACTGTTCTGCTGACAAATCTGTTTTCTGATCATTCTGCGGCATAGCCCAACTCCTAATCCAAGCTGAGATCTTTGTACTCCCTAAAACTACATTACGTCAACAATAGGAAGTGCGCCGTTCTACGAACGAAAGAAAACGTTGGGAGAATCGATTGTATTCCCGGAACGTACAACAAACAAAAAAGGCTGATATTCTATGAAGAATATCAGCCTTAAGTGTTAGGTAAGAAGAGAATTAGGCGTTAACTTTTTTGTTAAAGTCAATGATCATCTTATCCCATTCAGGGACATAGGAACGCATAGTCTTCCAGAATTCCTGATCTTCACGAGCTTTGAAGGCTTCGATATCGATGCCCTGCTGTTCGCACCAGGTGAAGTAGCCGAGGTTGAAGACGCGTTCGCGATCGCGCTGATTGAGTTCGATGATGTTATCGACGTTGAGGCCGAGCGTGTACTGGCCATAGGTCTGAGCAGCGTCGAGTTCATCGAATTTGCCATTGAAGTCACGGTTGATGCAGAGATCTTTTTCGGAGCCGTACATCACAGCGCCGTCGGTTGCAACGGTCATCACGACATCGTCTTTGCCGAGTTTCATGTACTTGGCCATCTTGATTGCGGAGAGGATATTGGCAATCGAGGAGAGGCCAAGGTACTTGAAGCAGTCGACGAGTTCTTGTTTCACGCCACAGCGTTCAACGAGATATTTGCGACCAGCTTCGGTGTTGTAAAGGGCGTAGGTATGATCGGAGCATTTGTCGGAGAGGGCGAGGACGTAGTCGGTGTTCATAACATTGTGGATAAGGGGAACGTGTTTGTCACCGATACCCTGGATGTTGTGATCGCCGAAGCCGTTGTAGAGGAGCGTGGGGCATTCGAGCGCTTCGACAGCGACCGTTTTGGAGCCGAATTTGTCTTTAAGGTAATCTCCAGCGCCGATCGTACCAGCTGAACCTGTAGCGGAAACGAAGGCGCGGAGTTTAGCGCCTTTGTGAGACGCAGCGTAATCGTTGAAGACAGTTTCGAGAGCATGACCTGTGCAATAGTAGTGCGCGAGGTGATTATTGAACTCAGCGAACTGATTGAGGATGAAGTTTTTGGAATCTTTCGCGAGTTCGTTACATTTGTCGTAGATCTCTTTAACGTTGGATTCGCAGCCATAGGTGGCGATGATGTCTTCTTCGGGGTTGACGGTCCATTTACGGAGCCAATTGAAGCGTTCAGCGCTCATACGCTCGGGGAGGATTGCAACGCCACGGCAGTTCATGAGGCGGCTAATGGCGACACCACCACGGCAATAGTTACCCGTGGAGGGCCAAATGGCACGATGTTTGGTGGGGTTGAAAGCACCGAGGATGACGCGGGGTGCCAAGCAAGCGTAGGCAGCGAGTACTTTGTGAGAACCGATCATCGGGGCGAGGCAGCCAATCATGGTGATGATCGGTGTATCGATACCGGTGACTTCTTTGGTAAGGACGAGGTGAACGGGGACTTTGACGAAAGCTTTGCGGTCAGGAGCGTTGTACCAGTGAACACGATAGAGGTTGAGGGGATTGGGGGCATCAGGATCAACGTCTTTCAGTTTTTCAATGATGTCAGCGGGGATTTTGGAGGGATCTGCGAGCTGTTCAAACGTAGGAAGGGAAATTTTCTGTTCTTTGAAGCGCGCAACCGTATCAGCAACGGTTTCTTCGCTGGCAACTTTGGTAGTGAGGCCGAGTCTTTCGAGAATTTTTTCCATGATGTAGACATCCTTAGAAGGTATGGTCTGTATAACAACACAAATCAACAAAACAGACCGTGGATAAGACAAATAAACGCCCTGAAGCAGAGCTTCAGGGACAGACTATACTACACAACAGGGTACTGTGCCATACGTTCCCAGAGGCGATTGGCTTGTTCCTGAGCCTCTTTACGAAGCTGGTCGATATCGCCGTGAACGAGTTTGCGGTCTTTTACAACGACTTCACCGTTAACAACAGTATGTTTAACGCCCTGAGCGTCAACGATACGGAGGTCGGCAACAGCGTTCGTGGAAGCACGTTTGCCATCAGCAGCGTTAAGCGGTCCGAAATTGGCGTGGAACAGATCGCTCATCATGCGCCAACCGCTGTAGAGGCGATGATCAATATTGACGGGATCGTCTCCATTTTCGACAGCAAGTTTGCGTCCGCAGTCTCTTTCGACGATCATATCGCCAGACCAGCCATCTACACCGAGCGCGACCTTTTGGGCATAGCGGAGGTTGTAGGGCCAGCCGACTTGGTTGCCATTATTCGAACGGGGGTTCTGAACGTACCAGAGGCCGAGGTCAGCACCATGGCGCGTTTCTTCTTCGGACATGTGAATGCAGTGGATATAGATCGAATCTTTAGTCATGCAACCAAGCTTTTCGAGACGATCAATAGGGGACGAGTAACCGCGATTCTGGGCATCATCGACATCCGAGGCGCCTTCGGCGACGTGAACTTGGATGATTGAGTTCGTTTCACGTGCTTTATCACCGCAGTATTTGACGGTATCGTCATTGCACGTAAACTGGGCGTGAAGACCCATCGTACCGATGACCAAAGGACGCTTGTTTTCTTTGACGAAACGTACGCATTCGTCGATACCGCGTTTGCCTTCATTTTCATAGTTACGGTCGGTTGCTCCATAACAAAGTACGGCACGTGCACCAAATTCGTCGATGGCGTCTGCGATGACATCAAGCGAACCTTCAATGAAGTTGGGGGATTCGTGGTGGTCAACAATGGACGTCGTACCTTGAAGGAGGCACTCTGCCGTGTAGACGCGCGCCGAAGCACGAAGGATGTCTTTGTCGATAGCACGGTCTAAACGCCACCATACGCGTTCGAGAATCTGAAGAAAGGTCTCGGGAGCCGGTTTCGCAGCAGGAAGACCGTAGGGGCATAATGCGCTATAAATATGTGTATGCGCGCAGACCCAACCGGGAAGAATTTCAGCGTCATCCGCATCGATCGATTCAGTGGCTTCAAATACAGGTGCAGCTTTCTCTGCGCCGTAGTAAACAACTTTGCCGTTTTCGCAAAGTGCGATGTTACCATGCTTGTCAGGTCCAATCTTGAGCTTCGTCATACACAATCTCCTACTATAAATGGAAAAACGCCGGAAAAACCGACGCTTAAATTTACCAGTATCGTAAAATATAATTCAACCTTTTTTAGTCAAAAAAGAATTATCAGCATCGAAGAACCATAATTCTATTGACAAATAAAAAAAGCTTTTAGGACGATCTGCCGAAGACTTTTAACGCTTGCTCTTGAATTGAGTCCACAATTCATTGGGGGATAAGTCTAAAGAGAATAATACTTATCTCTCGCGCGAAAATAGTTCTTTCTGGATGCCTTGGAAAACACAGCCAATACACAAAACAAATGAGAACTGTTTGGTTTTAGGCTCCGATTATTTCCACAGATCGTCCTATTTTGGGGAAACTATAGATTAAAATGGAACGTCGTCTGCCGTAAAATCTGCTCCACCAAAATCGGGCGCAGATTGCTGCTGGTTGTATTGCGGTTGTTGGTTGTATTGCGGCTGCGAACCATAGCTTGGGGCTTGGTTGTAGGAAGGTGCCGGAGCGCCATAACCAGAGGATTGGGTTTGATCAAACGCTGGATCGTAGCCCTGCGAAAATCCACCCGCACTGTTCTTACTGTCCATAAACTGAACTGTACTCGCAATGATGCGCGTCGTATAACGCGTTTGGCCATCTTTTTCGTATTTATCGTAACTGATTCGACCTTCGACGTAGACCATTGAGCCTTTCTTCAAAAAACGTCCGCAATTCTCGGCTTGTTTGTCGAATGCAACGACGGTATGCCAATCCGTGACTTTTTTGTCTCCAAAACCAGAATCTGTTGCAACTGTCATGTTGCAAAATACTTTGCCTGCTTGTGACGAACGAACTTCAGGATCTTTTCCAAGTCGACCAATGATGATTGCCTTATTAACGCTTACCATAAAAAACTCCTCTCTGTTAAGTCACTGTCTGGTGTAACAGTGATCACCCTTTTAGCATAAATGCTCAAAATGACTAGTGATTTCCTAAACAAATGTTGCTTTATTCTAAAGCCCCCTTTGTTCTTCAATACAGTTATGCCTTCCAAGTGAGCTTTCGTGACACTTTTTTTTGCTTTTTTTTGATTCAAGAAAATAAGGACGCTCATTTAAGCGCCCTTCAATAAAATTAGAAAAATAAAAACTTTTAGTTTTGATATGTACCTTGTTTCAGCGATACCGTTCGATCATTGCTTTTGATGCTGCAAAGCAAATCTTCGATGAATCATCTCTACGCAATGATCGAACAATAAAAAGCTCGAGCTTAGTTGAGTCCCATTTTGTGTCTGAGATCAATTAATCGCTGTCTTCGCTGTAAGTTGTTGAATTCTTTTTCTAATTGGTCGTCTTCTGGCTTGGAAAATTCATCATCGATGAACGTCGGCGTCGAGAAGATTGACGACGATGCGCCTTTGTACTGTTGGGCGCTCTGGCGGAGAAGATTCTTTTGTTGGGTAAGTTGATCTTTTTGTTGGAAAAGTTGCATTTCAGTGGCTTGTGCTGTCTTAAGTCGGAGCATAGCTTCATTGAAAAGCTTATCATTGTTGTTTTGGCGTGCGAGATCCAGTCTCTCTTCCCATTTGCTCACTTCACTGCTGGCCGCATCAAGGGAACGGTCAAGTTCTTTTTCCGTCAAAAGAAGTTGGGTGTATTCACGGTGGATATCTTGATATGCACGCGGATTCGGTGCGATTGCAGGAGCAAGCGTCGGCTGAACAGGGGCTGTATAGACGGCTTGAGGCTGGATAACCGGTTGAACAGGCATGACCGCAGGTTGCTGAATTGGTTGAGCGACAGGCGTAATCGTTTGGAATGGCGTTTCGGGTTGAGTCGTTGTTGGAGCAAGAAAACTCTCTGAAGCTGCAGGTTGAGGCATGGAACCGATCGTTTGAAAGATCGTTTCTGCTGCACGGTTGGGCTGATTGCTGTTTTTTAACTGTTCTTTGGATGCAAGTGCCGCTTCGATGGCATCTGCGCATTTGACGACACTGGCAGCATCAGCAATGGATTTGGCAGCTTTTTGCATGTTTTCGAGGACGTCTTTTTGGCTAACAGGTGCCGCTAGAAAACTGGCAAGTTCGTAGGTGTGTTTGACGAGAGAGGCAGCGCCTTCGTGAACGAGAAATTGCGTTAAGGCAGAGGATGCATTTTCGGAAACGACGAGCGTTGGAACGGCCAATGATGCAAGCATCGAAAAATCTGGATCAGCCTGAGGGGCTATTGCGAGGTCTGCAAGTGCAAAACAGTCTGCGAGCTCGCGAAGATCGCGCGGTTTGCCAAACATTCTCGCGTTTATGCCAAAACGGCACGCTTGATTTTGAAGTTCGGAAGCGTTGTTGCTGTTTGTTCCGTAATAGAAAAATGCTTGGTATGGAACGCGGATCAACGACAGCTGAAGCATGATCGTTTGGATGTCCTGGGCATTACACGAAGAAGCCAGAATAAGAAGGATGGGCCCCGCTTCAGTCGTGAGTCCAAAACGTTTGCGAATGGCCTCAGGCGTGTCTGTTGCTTTGGTCGTGCTAAGCCAGCCACCTTCAAAAATACGTTCTGCACCCCAACGAACGGATTCTAAGTATCCGCGAAAGGCTTTGTGCGGCGTAACAATGGCATCCAATTGATTGGGCATCCAAGTTTTGTTGAGCTCTGTATGCGGTATGAGACCGATGCGATAAATGTCCCACGGTGAATTAAGCAGTGCAGCAATGTCGGTGACGATTACGGCACGGTCTTCATTCTGCTTTACCTGAGAGCCAATCTCTGTAAACGGATTCGAGTCTTTTTTGGCAGCTTCGGCTTTTTTATCTTTGTCTTGTAAGCTTCCAATCGGAGGAAGAACGTCACGAAGTTTTTGTGTTGCTGATTCTGCAACTTCTTTTACGGTTTGTGCAAAATCACGCGCAGATTGTGAAATTTCTTGCACAATATTCGTTTGAGGCGAAAACGATTTAAGGTTAACCGGGTAGCCGCGTTTGGCAAGCTCATCTCGAAGGGCTGTCATTTCGGGGGTCGAAGCATCAGCTGTTGAGTAAATGAGGTCGATCTGACAGGTCTTTTTTTTATCTTCTGACATGAAAACTCTCCCTAAATTTTAAAGGACGGTTCTGCTTGTAGAGCCTCCCGAACTACGAAACTCATGCTAATATACCGCGTAAATCTCCGTCACTGCAAGCAAAAGACGGCGCGGCGTATGGGCTTGTCCCATAGCCGCAGCCCGCAGGGCGTATTGAGCCCAAAACCTAAGCACTACCTGTTTATTGAAAAGTAAAAAATGGATATAATCCCTCGTTGCCAAAAAAGTGAGGGCGAAAAGCCCGGCGCCGAGTCTGCTGCGAAAGAAGCGGCTCGGAACATAACAAAAGGTGTAAATCTTAAACGACGAAGGGCTTAGGAAAGAGGAAAATTATGAAAATTCTTTTAAAAAATGGGCGTGTGGTTGTCGATGGAGCCGAAATTCAAACAGACGTTTTGATCGAAAATGAAAAGATCTCGGCTTTGGGGACAATTGCATGTGCGGTAGATAAAATTATTGATTGTACAAATAAAATTATCATGCCTGGTGTCGTCGATGCGCACTGTCACATAAAACTGGATACCGGAATATTTCAAACGCCTGATGATTGGCGCATAGGCAGCCGTGAAGCCGCTTTGGGCGGAATTACAAGCGTGATCGATTTCGTTGGCCCCATGCCCGGTGAGTCGCTAAAACATGCCTTGGATCATCGATTGGAGGAAGCTTCACAGAGTGCGATTGATTATACGTTTCATATGACGGTTTTGGATGCAGAACCTCAGACGCTCGCAGAAGTTGAACAGTGTCGTGTGTGGGGCCTCTCGTCACTCAAACTTTATACGACTTATCGACCGAATTATTATTTAGATGATGCGTCAATTTTGAAAATCTTACAGGTCGCGGCTAAAAATGACCTCGTATCGCTCATTCATTGCGAAAATGATGCCATCGTAACTGCAGAAGGGGCGTTGCATGAAACTGAAAACTTATGGAAATCTTATCCAGAAAGACGCCCTGCAGTGGCCGAGGAAGAAGCTGCAGCCCGCATGATCATGCTCGCTCGATACGCAGATGCAAAACTCGTCATTGCTCATAATTCTTCCGCAAATACAGCGCATTTGGCCGCTCAGGCGCGTCAGGCTGGACAGAACGTTTATAATGAAACTGCGCCGCAGTACTTATTTTTAAATTCTGAAGATAATCATCATTCTGCTGAGGCTTGGCGCTTTATTCTTCAGCCTCCTCTTCGCGACGTTTCACATAACACGGAACTCCAACAAGCCCTGATGCACGACGAAGTTTCTTTTGTCATCACGGATCATTGCGCCTATACGCGTCAACAAAAAATCGAAGGCGTCGAAGGCGGTACGCCTGGCGGACTTCCAGGCCTCGAAACGCTTCTCTCTCTTACAATGGCAGTCCCTGGTATGACGTGGGCGCGTTGTGCAAAGCTTCTCAGTGAAAATCCCTGCAAAGTTTATGGTTTGTGGGGACGCAAAGGCGCTATTTTGCCCGGTTTTGACGCGGATGTCGTTATCCTTAAGGATGAAACCTACTCGCTCGATGAGACAAAATTGCACGGATTCGCTGGGTTTTCCCCCTTCCACGGCAAACTCGCTCGTGGCCGTGTTGAATCCGTACTCCGACGCGGCGAAGTGATCGTCGAAAATGGCGAATTTTTGGAAGACTCGTATCAAAAAGGTAAGTTTGTAAAAGTATAATATATTTTGAGGAGGGGGAAGTCTCCCCCTGAGCGTCTATCGCCCGTGCTTCGCTTTGGCGATACGACGCTACCCCCTCCTGAAGCAGACGTTTGGGTGGTGTGAAAACCCTCGTTGATCCATAAACTGTGGATCTAATAGACGTTTGGGGAACAAAAAACGCCACGTTCCGTAGGTCGTGGCGTCAGCTGAATAGCGTCAATAGGGATTATAGATTAATGATGCACAGATCGACGTCTGCGAAGAAGCGGAATTGCGCCTAACAAAAGCAGTGGCCAGACAAAGTACTTGGCGCGTGAACGCGGTGTTGAAGCGCACGAATCAGCGCCGCCGCAATTACACGCTGGGTCGTCACAGTCTGTGAGTCCATCTTTGTTGTCGTCGATGCCGTTGTCACAGATCTCTTTGAGACACACTGGGTTGTCGCTACACGTGGGATCTGCGCAGTCGAGCAACGTGTTTTGATTGTCGTCGATGCCGTTGTCGCAGATTTCAGGCTGGCAGTAGATCGTGCCCATACACTGATAATCGTCGCAGTCGATCAGGCCATTTTCGTTGTCATCTATGAAGTTATTGCAGATCTCTGGTTGGCATCTTTTGTGGTCGCTACATTGTGGGTCACGGCAGTCAATCAAACCGTCGCCATTGTCGTCAATACCGTTTGAACAGTTCTCTGGTTGGCATCGAAGGACGTTGGCACATTGGGGATCTTGGCAATCAATGAGGCCGTTATCATTGTCATCAATACCGTTTGAGCAATCTTCGGGGATACATCGTTTGATCGAGCTGCACTGTGGATCCTCACAGTCAATAAGGCCATTGAGATTGTCGTCAATGCCATTGTTGCAGTCTTCGGGTTTGCAGTAATCAGTGAATTTGCACTTGGGATCTTGGCAGTCAACCAGTCTGTCACCGTTGTCGTCCTTGCCGTTTGTGCAGTCTTCTGGGAGGCATATCGGGCGTCCTAAACAGAGGGGATCTTGGCAGTCAATCAAACCATCGTCGTTGTCGTCAATGCCGTTTGAGCAGTTTTCTGGCGTCGTGGAAGGCAGATTGTCGACATGTTTAGCGATAAAATCGTTGTAGTAATCAGGTACGAAGGTGGACGCATCGACACCTGCACAATCATCAAGTCCCCAGCTCGTGACGCCGATGACGTATTCGATATTGCCGCGTGTAAAGAATGTAGGTCCGCCTGAATCACCTTGGCAAGTGCCTGTATTTTCGGGGTCAAAATAGATGAATCCTCTGGTGGATGTCGCGTACGCGTAGGAGCCGCAGTATTTACCCTGTTTTCCAGTGAGACGGCAGAGCGCGAAGGGGGCGGGGGAGGTTTTGTATTTCGTGCCCGAAGAATAATAATTGTAAGGATTGGTGAGCCCAAAACCAGCCGTCGTCATGTTGAGCGTTGAAGTAGAGCTGTTATAGTTGTAGGCCTGATCGACTTCTTCAGCGGTAAGCACAATGCCGGAAATGTCGGGCATGGGCGGCGTAGGTATGGCAACAGACGATGGGACGCTCTGTTTTAGATGAATGAGAGCGATGTCATTGCGGATTTCTACGCTAGAGCAGCGGAAATTTGGATGGGGGATCAGTCGATCGTAGTCGTAAGAGTATTCAATTTTATTTTCGCTGTTGCCGATACCGATATGCATGTAGGGCAAATAATATATAACACCATTGTCATCATCACAAGCTTCGACACAGTGCGCAGCTGTTAAGACCCACGTTGGGGTGATCAGCGTACCCGTACAGTAGGCACCGCTGTACGTGTAGAGCATAACGGTAGAACGCAGTTCGCCGTCGGCAGCTTTGGCGCCGTTAATGATATCGTTGGTGTTTACGGAGAGGTCTTCCGGCTGGATGACGTCTGTTGAAGCGGGAAGAGATTCGGGCTCAGAAACGTGATTTTCGCATGAAACAATGGCGAAAGCAGTTAGGATGAGCGCAGAAAAGTATTTGAATTTCATTGAGGATCCAATTGTAGGAGAAAAGTCTGGGTTCGCGTGTAAGACACGCGAAAAGTGCAAGAGTCGTTCGTAAACGCTTAGAGTGTTTTAGACAAATTGACGATTAAAATTCAAGAGGAATGAAACGATAATGCGAAATTGTTGAATTAAATTCAAACAATTCGCAACAAAAAGCTGATCAAATTCGTAGTGTATCCGCGCCGCAGGCAGAGGGGGTAGCGGCGTATCGCGTAGCGATAGCCGCTCAGGGGGACACCTCCCCCACATAAAACAATGAGATAAGAGGAGCGGGATGGAGGTGCGTAAGCGTACGAACGTTGGTTTGTGGCATGGGCAAAACTTGAAAATTGTCGAATTTTTTAGTGAAAAGGCGTATCAACAATAAGCCTTTTGCATCTAAGAGGCGATCGGTTTGATCTGACAGCAAATGTTCAGGGAGGAGTAAAGATGACGTACAGTATGACGGGATTTGGTTCTGCGCGGGGGACGTACAAAGATTACGCCATTGAAGTGCAGGTAAAGACGATTAATTATCGTGGTCTGGATATTCACGTCAGTTTGCCGGAAGTAGATGGCAGTGTTGAATTGCTGTTTAATAGTCTTATTAAGCAGTATGTGGCACGTGGTCGTGTTGACGTAAGTGTCGCGATCAAGCGTACGGGGCGTCGCGCTTCTGGTCTGAACGAAACGTTGTTGGCTCAGAGAGCGTCTGCGGTGGAAAACGTGATGCAGGGCGAGTGGTCGCATGAGCGCTGTATGGGATTTGTATTGAGTCAGAGTGAAGTTTGGCGTGCGGATGATGATGAGCGTTTGGGCCAAGAAGTCGTTGAACAGATTCTGGAAATTACGCACAAAGCACTTGAGCAGTTGGCCTCGAGTCGTCGTAGAGAGGGTAAAGTTCTCAAAGAGTATCTTTTGAACGCGATTGATGAACTGGATACGAGTCGCCAGAGTGCCATAAAACGCGCACCTGAGCGTGTGACAGAGTTTCGTCAGCGTTTGACGGAAAGATTAATGACTTTGAGTGCTGAGTTTGAGAGACCGATTGATGAGCGTCTTTTGGCATCTGAATCAGCATTGCTTGCTGATAAGATTGATGTGACAGAAGAGTTGACGCGCATCGGAGCGCATTTGTCTGCACTTCGAATTTTGTTGCTCACGAATTCCGATCCTTTGACGAGCATGGGTAAGAAGATCGACTTTTATCTTCAAGAGTTGGGGCGAGAAGCCACGACGACGGCTTCTAAGAGCCGAGATACAATTCTGACGCGCCATACGATCGATATGCGTACAAAAATCGAGTCCATGCGCGAGCAGGCTGCGAATATTCAATAAATAAGATTAATTGTTGAATTTTGGAGGCATAGAGTCGTGTACAGAAGAGTGCTGTGTTTTGTAGCGATGGCGGCTCTATGCGTTTTGAGCTGTCGATCCAGCGCAGATTCTCGAGCTTCGGTTCAGCTGGCGCAGGTATCGCAGGCGATGTGGCAGGGCGCATTTATTGGCTCAAAGCTTTATTATAATAGTGCGTATCATGAGCGAGAGCCGAATCCTAATGCTCAGGTTGGTGCGTTGCTTTATGAGCGGTATTGCGCGAGTTGTCATAGCAATCGCAAAGGTCCGCCGCTCGTGGGGACGTACAATACTACGCCAGAAAATGAGAGTGATTACTACGTCATTTATTACGGACTTAATGCGAATTCTGCAGAAAAAAGTCTGGATCAGATGCGTGGATTTAGCAGCCGTCTGACGAAATTTCAGATTTTTGATATCTTGGCCTATTTGCAATCAGCCTATGCCAAAGCGCATGATGAAGACCAGGCTGGTGGGGCGAAGTAAGGCATAATCCTTGTGGGAGGGGGAGGTTTCCCCCTGAGCGGCTATCGCTACGCGATACGCCGCTACCCCTTCTGCCTTGCAGCGTTTAACACTTTTTAGACCTGAACAAAGGGAGTACGTATCGGAAACGTGTGAACGTGGAGCAGAATTTTTAGATTTTTGAAAAAAAATTGTTCAAAAACCAAAAAACTGCCCTGTTAGGGGATGTGATGGGCGGTCGATCGTAAAAATTACAAAAATATAAATGTGCATGTTGACATGGTTAAAATGTTCAGGTAGAAACGGGTTCAGTTGAGGCCAAGTGGTCTGAATGTTCAGTGTGAGTACGATTTAAGGCGAACGGAACACAGTCGCCACCGAATGAGGAGTAAAAGCAATGGCAAAAGAGAAAAAGAGTGCAGCAGCAGATGCAAATAATTCAGCGGTGAGCCGAGACAAGGCGATCGAAACTGCAATTCTTGCAATTGAGAAGCAGTTTGGCAAGGGATCGATCATGCGACTTGGTTCAAGTGAACAAGTGAAGATTCCTACGATTCCGAGCGGTTCATTATCGTTAGATTTTGCGTTAGGCATCGGTGGCTATCCTCGGGGTCGTATTATTGAAATTTATGGTCCTGAGGCAAGCGGTAAAACAACGGTAGCGCTTCATGCGATTGCCGAGTGCCAAAAACGCGGCGGCACCGCAGCTTTTATTGATGCTGAACATGCTTTGGATGTTCAGTATGCACGCAGACTAGGTGTTGATATTGACAACCTTTGGGTTTCACAGCCTGATTATGGTGAACAGGCGCTTGAAATAGCAGATCGTCTTGTGAGTACGAATGTCGTCGATATTGTTGTCATCGACTCTGTTGCGGCACTTGTTCCTAAAGCTGAGCTTGAAGGTGAAATGGGCGATGCGCATGTTGGTTTACAGGCACGTCTTATGAGTCAGGCACTTCGCAAACTTACAGGTTCGTGCTCTAAGAGCAAAACGGCGCTTGTCTTCATTAACCAGCTTCGAACAAAAGTTGGCGTCATGTATGGCAATCCCGAGACGACGAGTGGTGGTAACGCGTTGAAGTACTATTCCTCTGTTCGTTTAGATGTTCGCCGTTCGATGGTGCTTAAAGCGGGTACGGAGCCTATTGGCCACACAGCACGTATCAAAATTGTTAAGAACAAAGTTGCCCCTCCCTTCAGAGAAGTTGAAGTGGATATCCTTTACGGCAAGGGAATCAGCAAGGAAGGCGATATCCTCGATCTCGGCGTGAAATATGATATTATTGAAAAGTCCGGCAACTGGTACTCTTATGCTGGAGAACGCATCGGCAACGGTCGAGAAGCTTCCAAAGAGTTCTTGCGTAGCAATGCTGCGATCATGGATTCGATCGAAACGCAGATCCGTGAACACATGAGCGAAGGCGATGATCCTTCTGATGTTGCGGTTTCGGGCGATGCTGAGGATCAGGCTGAGGATATGCTTCCTATCGGTGATGATGACATGGTTTAGCATCGTATCTGATGATACCATGGATATTTCTATCGATCCTTGATACATATAATTAGGTATACAGAATGCTGTACCCCCTCATCGAAGGAGGTGCAGCATTTGCTTTTTTGTTGCTAGCGGAGCGATCGAGCATTTTTTCTTTTTGCCTAGTGCACTCTAGATTTGTTTCGATTGCCGTTTTAGCGGATATTGTTGAATACGATCTCATTCAATCTTGTTTTAGGGAACTGTGTTATGGCAAAGGCGAAGGAACAGGACGAATTTCCCAGTATGCTTGCTCATTTGACAAGTTCAGATCCGTTAGAACGCGTCTATTTGTTTTATGGTGAAGACCATTTTAGAATCGAACAGCTTGTGCAAGCTGTTGTAAAACGCCGATTTGGTGATAAGGCTCCAGACAAATTAAACTATGAACAGTACCACGCGAGTGATACGCCGCTTTCGTCGGTTTTAGACGCCGTACGCAATGTCTCCCTCTTTGGAGGGACAAAGCTCATCATTTATCGTGAAGCAGAAAAGTTAGACAAGAGAGAGTCTGCCTCTGACAAAAAGAATACATCCAAAACAGATCTCGATCGTCTTCTTGATTATGTAAAATCTCCTGTGCGTGCACATCTCGTTATTTGTGTAAATGTGACACAGGATTCTGATTTTCATAAAAAGCCTAATATGACGAAAAAAGCTTGGATGGATATTCGTTCCTCCGTACGGAGTGCCAATTGCACTTCTTTAGGTGCTGGTCTTTGGAAGGATGAAGATAAACTCAAAGCTGTTCAGGATTATATTATTTCGGAAGCGCCTAACTACAATCTCAAATTTGATCATGGCGCTGTCATGATGATGGCTGAGTTTTTGGGGGCTAACCGAGCTTTGATTACGCGTTCACTTGAAAAACTGGCTCTTATTGTTGAGGCGGGTAAGCCAGTCACTCAAGAGATAATTGATACGCATATCGCAGATATCCGTGAACGGAGAACAACAGAGCTTTCAACGTGTATCTTTCGACGGGATTGTGTTGGAATGCTCAAATTGCTCGATATTTTGAGTGATCAGATGAAAATTGAACAAATGGTAATGGTCAATTCTGCCATTATCCGCCCCGTCAGCCAGCTCTTGCAGTTCAAATTGTTCGCAGAACAGGGTCGATCGGATGAAAGTATTGCCTCCGAAATGGGACTTCAGGTCTGGATGGATCAGTTCAAGAATTGTCGTAGCGGTTCAAAATTATACTCGCTGGCAGAGCTTAAAATGCTACATCGTGCTTGTTACGAGACTGATTTGGCGCTCAAGTCTTCATCGATTCCTAAAGATCTTGTGCTCTCTCGTGTGCTGATGAAAATGATTCCTGTAACCCGAGCATAGTGCAATAATCTTACATATTTTATCTCGATTGATTTAAAATGCCGATACGTTAATCGTATTATGCTTGTTGTAAGATGATATTGGCCTTTTTCGACATGCTTTTTGCTGTAATTTGTAAGCCTTTATGCTCAATATGATGAACTAATTATAATTATAATATAACTAATGCGATCGACGGGTGTAGGAAAAATAACTACATTTGAATAAAAGAGCCTGTGTGTGCGTTTGTTGGATCGTGGCATATTGTGTCTCGGGTAATGCTGAACGTATGCCGGTTACCGCTGTTAAATAGGATGCGGTACGATCGTTGTTGGCGTATAGAAAATATAATTTGCGCCATACTTTATAATTGCAAAATAGATATCGCTAGTTAGAAGGCTACCTATGACAATATATCACGTTGGTTTAGATGTGGGTTCTACAACTGTAAAAGCCGTTGTAGAAGATAATTGCGAGAATATCGTTTATTCAACTTATCGCCGCCATTTTTCTGATATACGAAAAGCCGTCTTTACAATTTTCAGAGAGATTGGTGCTGAACTTCATCAACCTGAAATGACGATTAGCATTACGGGAAGCGCAGGTATGGGGCTTGCCGAACGCTTAGATCTTCCGTTTTGCCAAGAAGTCATTGCGTCGAGCCGCGCAGTAACGGAATTTTTGCCCGAAACAGATGTTGCGATCGAACTTGGCGGAGAAGATGCAAAAATTACTTTCTTCGGCGGCTCACTTGATCAACGTATGAATGGAACTTGTGCTGGTGGAACAGGTGCTTTTATCGATCAAATGGCGACGTTGCTCGATACTGATGCCGATGGTCTAAACGCTTTAGCGCTTAAGCATACCATGATTTATCCGATCGCAGCTCGCTGCGGCGTTTTTGCTAAAACAGATATTCAACCGCTGCTCAACGAGGGCGCACGTCACGAAGATATTGCTGCGAGTATTTTACAAGCTGTTGTGAATCAGACCGTCAGCGTACTCGCTTGTGGTCACCCTATTCGCGGTAAGGTTGCTTTTTTAGGTGGACCACTCCACTTTCTCTCGGCACTTCGAGAGCGTTTTATTGAAACCCTCAAACTAACGCCTGAGAATGTGCTCTTTCCTCAAAATGCAAATCTGTTCGTAGCCATGGGCGCAGCGCGTCTCTCTATGGATAATATGTCGCATACGTTTGAGGATTTGCTCGAACGCATGAACCGATGCGGTAATGAGAGTATAAGCGAAGTCAGTCGACTTGAGCCCTTGTTCAAAAATGAATCAGAGTACGCGGAATTTTTAGCGGAACATAACGCGTGTGCAAAACGTGCTTCGCTTGAGCATTACAGCGGTAGAGTCTTTTTGGGTATCGATGCTGGATCGACAACGAGTAAAGTTGTCCTCATCGGCGAAGATAGAGAAATTCTCTTTTCGTATTATGGTAGTAATGAGGGTAAGCCGCTTGATAAGACAATTGAAATTTTGCGTGACCTTTATGCCAAAATACCTGCTTCTGCTACATTGGCAAATGCTTGTGTCACTGGGTACGGCGAAGGCCTTATTCAAAAAGCGCTCAATGTAGATCTGGGCGAAATTGAGACAATTGCCCATTACAAAGCAGCGGATTATTTTTTGCCGGGTGTTGAGTTTATCTTAGATATCGGTGGACAGGATATGAAGTGCATGGTCCTTCGAAACGGCGTCATTGAAAGCATTATGCTCAATGAGGCATGCTCGTCCGGCTGTGGCTCGTTCATCGAAACGTTTGCAAAAGGTCTTGGACATACAGCTAAGACATTTGCTCAAGAAGCTCTTTTGGCACCTAGTCCCGTGGATCTCGGTACACGTTGTACCGTTTTTATGAACTCACGTGTCAAACAAGCCCAAAAAGAGGGTGCCTCCGTCGGTGATATTTCAGCGGGATTGTCTTATTCAGTTATTAAAAATGCACTCTATAAAGTTATAAAACTGCGTAATCCAGATTCGATTGGTCGCAAAATTATTGTGCAGGGTGGTGCTTTTCACAATGATGCAATTTTGAGAGCATTTGAACGTGTTTCTGGTTTGAAAGCTGTGAGGCCGGATATCGCCGGTCTCATGGGGGCTTTTGGTTCGGCAATCATTGCTCAAGAACGTTGCACCTCTTCAGAACACATCAGCACGATTAGTTCCGCTAAATCGCTCGCTAGTTTTAAGAACAAAATCAGTATGACGCGTTGCCAAGGCTGTGGCAACCATTGCTTACTCACAATCAATGCTTTTGCGGATGGATCGCGTTTTGTGACAGGCAACCGTTGCGAACGTCCTTTGGGAATTTCAAAACAGACAGATATTCCGAACTTATCTAATTATAAGCATAAAAGGACTTTTTCGTACGCGCCGCTTGCCGAAAATGAGGCAAAACGAGGCACTGTCGGTATTCCGCGTGTCCTTAACATTTACGAAAACTATCCTTTCTGGCACACGTTTTTTACAAAACTAGGTTTTAAGGTTGTACTATCTCCGCAGTCCTCAAAAGCAGTTTACGAATTGGGTATCGAAACAATTCCTTCGGAGTCGGCCTGTTATCCTGCTAAACTCGTTCACGGACATATACAATGGTTGATCAATCATAAGCCTAATTTCATATTCTATCCGTGCGTCGCGTATGAACAAAAAGAATTCGAATCGGCAAATAATCATTTTAATTGTCCGATCGTTACTTCTTACCCTGAAGTGATTAAGAATAATGTCGATGCTCTCAAGGAGTGTGGGATTGTCTTTAAAAATCCGTTCCTCAATCTCGATGCACGCAAATCACTTCCCGATCGATTGTACGACGTATTTTCAAAAGACTATAATGTTACGCGTCGTGAAATTAGAGATGCTGTGACGGAAGCGTACGCCGAGTATGATCGTTACAAGGCTGATATTCGTCACGCTGCTGACGATGCGTTGGATTACATGCGTCAGCATCATTGTCGAGGGATTGTTTTGGGTGGTCGTCCCTATCACGTCGATCGCGAAATTAATCATGGTATTCCAGAAATGATAGCTGGCTTCGGAATTGCCGTGTTTACAGAAGACAGCGTCGCACATCGTGGTGACACTGGCGAAAAGCTTCGTGTGTTTGACCAGTGGGCCTACCATTCACGCCTCTATGCTGCAGCGCGATTCGCTGCACACACGCCTAATCTTGAGTTTATTCAACTCAATAGTTTTGGTTGCGGGTTGGATGCCGTTACGACGGATCAGGTGATGGAGATCATTCAAAATTACGGCAAAATATATACGACGCTAAAGATAGATGAGGGCAATAATATCGGCGCAGCACGTATTCGTGTGCGATCACTCATTGCCGCTCTTGAAGAGCGTAAACGCAAAGCATTGCCTGCCGCAGAGCCTAAAAATCTCTATCCACATGTTTCTTTTACGCGTCAAATGCGTAAAACATACAATGTCATTGCGCCTCAGATGAGTCCCATTCACTTTAGACTGCTCGAAAAAGCATTTAGATTGAGCGGCTATAATTTCGTTGTGTTAGGCGGTGATGATCGAAGAGCAATCGAAGAAGGACTTAAATACGTGAATAATGACGCTTGCTATCCTTCGATCATTACGACAGGACAGATTATTCATGCTCTCAAAAGTGGTGACTTCGATCCGCATACAACGGCCGTCTTTTGTACTCAGACGGGGGGCGGATGCCGTGCGACAAACTATGTTGCTTTTATTAGAAAAGCGCTTAAAGAAGCGAATCTAAGTTACGTTCCTGTTGTGCCACTCTCTGTTCAGGGGTTCGAAAAACACCCCGGTTTCTCTTTCGAAATGCCGCTCGTGAAGCGCACGATTCAGAGTTTTATTTACGGTGATGCATTGATGCGATGCCTCTATCGTGTCCGACCTTACGAAAAAGTTAAAGGCTCTGCAAACGCTCTTTACGAAAAGTGGAATCAGATTTGCTGTGATGCGCTCGAACGTATGAATTTCAAAGAATTCTCTTCAAATTGCGAGCAAATTGTAAAAGAATTTGATGCATTGGAAATTACGAATGAGCGTCGTCCGCGCGTAGGTGTCGTTGGAGAGATCCTCGTAAAATATCATCCAGGGGCAAATAATAATATCGTTGATGTATTAGAAGCTGAAGGTGCGGAAGCTGTCGTTCCTGATCTCTTGGGCTTCTTCCTCTACTCAATGTATGACACTGGATTTAATTACGAAAAGCTCTCAATGTCGCTAAAATCTGCTATCGTTGGCCGAACTTTGATCAATATGCTCGAGTATTTCCAGCATCCGCTCTATAAAGCTCTCAATGCTAGCAAGCGCTTCGAAGCGCCGATGTCCATTGAAGCACTCGCTAAAATGACCTCTCCGATTTTGCAGCTCGGTAATACGACTGGCGAGGGCTGGTTCCTGACTGGCGAGATGCTTGAACTTATACATAGCGGGGTGTCTAATATTTTGTGCCTCCAGCCCTTTGCTTGTTTACCAAATCACGTCACGGGCAAAGGTATGATCAAAAAGATTCGCGAGCTCCATCCCATGGCTAATATAGCTCCTATCGATTATGATCCGGGTGCAAGTGAAGTCAATCAGTTGAATCGCATCAAATTAATGTTGAGCGTCGCTTTCCAAAATATGCAAAAAGAAGCTGATGTCGTTCCTATTGAACGCCTTACATTGGCAGCAGATTCACAACAACGCGCTTAGTTTTGTCATTTTTATGTAAACCGCCTATCTAACGATACGGCGGTTTTTCTGCCTATTGCCTTCGGCAATACGGCAGAATACGCTCTCCTTTTCCTTTGCACGCGTGCTTTGCACGCGCGCTCAGTCAATACGTCGAGCGTTCACTTGCGGAGAGATCCAATAGCTATTTGAGTTTGCGAATCCATACGCCACTCTCATTGCAAGGCCAAAAGATATCTTTTTATGGGTTGGAGTAAGAAAAATTGAAGTTATAAATATAATATGCTTGTTTGTGATCAAGCTAGCAACAGGTCGGGCCCAAAAATTGGGCCCCGCCCCCGCCTCCACCACCGCCGGCTTGACAGCTCATGACTAAACTGTCCCCTTAAAATCGGACACGCCAATTGAGGGGCGTCCCTCCGATATGGACACTTGAAACGATGGGCATCCCTTGTTACTAGGCAATGGGAGTTTTTATGAGCCTAACGCAAGAGTTTATTTGGGGTGGACA
>JAZRWH010000168.1:0-9945 GCA_045599585.1 Myxococcota bacterium | reverse complement strand
CGAAGGCGTGCGGGCTACTCGGCTGAGCCGTAACACAAAATGATTCCCCCCCCAACATCCTTAGTTGATTCAAACTCATACATATGCTACAAAACCACTTAGGATAGATGTAGGTGTTTTAGCAAATTAACAAAGCGAGGTAGTTTATGGCAGATTTTAATAGTCCTAAAGGTCCGATTAACGATAGTCCTAACAATAAAGGTCCGATTAACTCAGATCCAATTCAAGAACGGGAACCCGCCCCTAGTTCAGGTAAAGATCAAAAAGCTAATAACAGCCCTGATGGCAAGCAGCTAATTGATGAGAGTAAAGCCGATTTAGGCAGTATTCAGAAAACAATATTGTTTACGCTATCTAAATTTGGAGTGAGTGACGATATAGTAAATTCTATCAAAGATATTTTCATTGGCTATAATGAAACCAAAACGGATGGAAATAAGCTTTTTGCTTTCATCGGGAATACATTTAAAACATTCGGTAGTGGTTTTTTGCGCGGTGTTAAAGAGCTTTTTAATTGGGACACCCTGCTTGATATCGCTGGTGACCTATTGGGATTATGGTTTGATGGGAAGGATAATAGTTTAAAATGGAGTGGTAGACTTAATGTTCCTAACCTCATTATGTTTGTCCTCAATGATGTACTAAATATTCCGCTTATGGAGCTTCTCGATACCATCAACGCCAAAGAGGCATGGACAGAGTATGCTTCAAATGCTTCATTTTTAGGAAAATACAAAGGCGGTATTGATTACGATCAAGAAGCAAAAAATACCCAAGGTTTAGATGCTAAAACGATTAAAGCAAATGATATCAACGATCTAAACGCAGTTTATAAACAAAAGAATGATGCAGGAGAATTAGGAAATTCCATTGACATGTTGTTACCTCAACTCAAAATGGGTGGTGTAAGTGGATTAGTACAATTTATTAAAGATAATCTTGGATTTACACTTATGGATGCAGTCCATAATTTCTTCACCAAGAAAGTTTTAGGTGATCTCGTATTAGGTGCTTTAAAAGATGGCTTAAACTTCGTAACGGGTGGACTATTAAAAACAGTTAGTTCAATAAAAGATGTTACGACTTTTGTAACAGAATTACTTATTCCTGATTGGGCTATAAAGATTCTTCAAACATTAGGTGCTGCAGCCAAAGGCAACATTGCTGCCACTGCAAGTTGTGTCAAATCACTAATAACATTAGGTGCTGCTCGTGGCATTGACTTACTCCTTAAGAGCGCACTAAAAATTGATGGAAAATTCTTAGCCAATACGTTCATTAATTTCATATCAACATTTACAACACCGATTTCTAATATTTTTGATCCAGTCAAAGAATTTTTAGGTGGTGCTAAAGCTAAAAAAGCATCTGAAGCACGTGGAAAAGCCCTATTAACCTAGCCTAATCCCCTACCACCTCTTCACAAAAAGGCTCGCCACGTATGGCGAGCCTTTTTTATGCCTTTGTAAATCAAACAATTGATTATCTATAGATGATCGGCATAGCGAAGCCCAAGGCAGGCAACGAGCATAAATAGTGTTATAGCTAAAGTATATTTATACGACTGTTTTCGACTGAACGCATCCGCTATAGATGATTTAGCAAGTCCACAATAATACAATTGTATAACTGTGATTATACAACACACCATGCAAAAAAAGCCGCCATATTCGCAAAGCGAATAGGCGGCTTGACCGCGCGTATTGCAAAGCAATAGCGCGGTCGACTCAAAGATATATCAATCGTTAATCGATCTCGACGCCGTAAGAATCAAGAATGAGCAAGACTTGATCACTCAACTTGACGAGCTTACCGAGTTTTTGCGTTTCAGCGATCGCAGCTTCGAGAAGATGGTGCATGCCGAGCGGTGCATCCTCCGAAGCAGCACGGATAGAGGCATTGAGTGTTGCATTACGAATATGACCACCACTCAGTTCAAAATTATCGCCCAAGATCTTCCAATTAACATTAGAATCGAGCGGTGTATTGGGGGCAATGAGCTTTTCCCAGAGCTTGGCTCGCTCTTTTTTGTCGGGCTCACGGAACTCAACAATGTAGCGAAGGCGACGCGTAAACGCTTCATCAATGCTAGTCTGCAAATTCGTCGTCAAGATGCTGATGCCTTCATACGATTCGAGGCGCTGAATCAGGTAGTTGACTTCGAGGTTTGCGTAGCGGTCATTGGACGATTTGACGTCCGTTCGTTTAGCAAAAAGCGAATCTGCTTCGTCAAATAACAAAATTGCCTGTGCTTTTGCAGCCTCATCAAATATTTTTGCGAGGTTTTTTTCGGTTTCACCGACATACTTATCAACAACGCGAGACAGGTCAACGCGATATAGAATTTTGCCGAGCTCATTAGCCATAGCCGTTGCAAGCAAGGTTTTGCCTGTTCCTGGAGGCCCTGCAAACAAAATCGACAGCGAATTGCCATAACTTGAGCGCTTACGATACCCCCAATCGTCGAGTACTTTGCGCTGATAGCGAGAGAAGTTGAGAATTTCTTTGATAATTTTGTCCGTTTCTGGCGGAAGAATAACATTTTCGATCGGCGTTTCGCTCAAAACGATGTCTGCGAGCTTACCGAGATCGTGGCTAAAACACTTGCGAATCTCTTCGAGAATGTCTGTGGGTGTAATGGCGGCGTCTTCAGCGCTCAACGCAGCATGCGCATCGAGACAATGCTGAACAGCCGAAAGAATCTGGCCCACAGTAAGTTGATAGTTCGTAGAATAAGCGGCGGCAAGACGTTGAACATCTTTCGAATCGAAGATATCCATAAGCACATCTGACCAGACTTTCTTTTGAACTGCGGGCGTTGGAAGCGGCAAATTACACTCGATGAGTTCTGGAAAAACTTCATTGAGGAGGTGCTCCCCTTTCTTTGCCGTAAGAATGATCGTACCCGGGAAGTGTTCGATATGCTTTGAAAGCGGTGCTGTGAAAGCTTCGAGCATATTTTTGACGCGTTCACTCGATTCAAGTCCATCGAATCTGAGGAGCAAAACGCTGTTGAGAAGAAGGGATTCGCGCAAGATATTGCAAAAGTGGCCTTCGAGTTTGTCTTCGCTCAGACGTTCAAAATCTTTGACAACATCGATGGCAACGACGCGTTTGTGCAATACGCTGCGCGCCAAACTACATGCTGAAGTACAGCGGCCGCCGTGACGCGGCCCCGTCAACAGGATCCGCATTTTAGGCTGACTCATCAGCGACTCGAGTTGACGTAAAAACTCTTTGGGAACGATGAGCGCTTTCGGACGAAGGGCCTGTTCAACCAAACGCGTATGTGCGGGAAGATTTGCCGAAAGATCGGCATTGCGAAGCGCATCCAAAACGCGCTGTTCGATTGCCATAAACGAAAACATGCGCGGCACAATGCCTGAATACGTGTGTTCTTTTTCGGGAATGAGCAGGCGCATGCGAACGAGCTGCCCACGATCGCTCAAAAGCTCCTGATAAGCGTATGATTTTTCGCGGCTAAATCCGCACATATCGCACAAAAATTCGACGCGTGGTTTTTGTATTTCGGGGTTCCCCCATGCAAGAGCCAACGCACGAAAGATATTCGAGTCCATCGCGCAAAAAGCGACCACCATGAGCACGAGCAGTTCTTGGCGCGAGAGCGCAAACGCGTCGGCCACGCGCTCAACAGCGAGCTCAACACCAAGACGTTTCGCTTCTTTGCGTTGCTCGTTGAGGCTGACAAATTTAACTGCTAGCTGCTGCAAAATCGACTCAAGCGAACGAACCTGTTGGCTATCGTAATACGATTGATACTCAGGAAAGGCACTACTCGAAAAAGCAATGTCGTCTTTCGTTGCCGTACGCGCGAGCTGGCGCGTCTCAATCAAACGCCAAGATGTATCACTCGGACGCGAACAGCGTTCTGGAAACCTACGCAAAAAAGCTTCGCAATGGAGTGATATAATATCGCGCCATGTTTCGAGATAATTTGTATTTAACCTTATTTCGCGCGCCTGTGGCGTTTCACTCACCTCGGGAAGCGCTTTGTTTTCGGGCTCCGATGCCGGCAATGTCTCCGATGCACCTGACATCGACGGATCTCGCTCTGCTGCCGAGCTTTCTTCTGCCACTGCCTTTTCCTCTACGACTGCCTTTTCTTTTATTTCTTCAGCTTTCTTCGTTCTTTTGGCCATGATAATCTCTTTATATTATATTTTACTATTTTATATAACAAACAGCATCAAATCGATTACGATGATTGATAGGATCAGAGGCGCGGTTTGTTGACGCACCTATGCTTTTTACGACATACGACTATAAATCTCAACCTGATCATGCCTTCTTAGCCGTTTGACGATAAACATTTCGCTGTCATATTCACTGCTGCCCCACGAAGTTTTCATAGATGTTGTGGGACAGCAGTGTGTCGTATTCAATGATTCTTCGCTTCTCGTCTTTTTGCTTACGGGCTTCGCCTATTGGCCTACGGCCAATACGGCTCCGCAGCCGGCCTATTCGCTTACGCGAATACGGCCGGCTTTTTGATTGTATACAAAATTAATCCATGCTAGAAGGCCAATCGTTTTGATGATATAAGTAGCCTTACGACATTCATCTGTCTTTCGACAGCTCAGTATGCATTAGACAATGCTTTTATCGTCGTACAAATTTCGTTAGCTTAAATCATCAATATCATTTGTTTGATCTTTTGGTATTCCTATCCATGAAAATGAACATGAAAAGACTATTATTATTCTGCTTCTTCCTGATGACAACGCTCTCACTCGGATGTAAAGCTAAACAAACCATTGTAGACAATCCCAGTTTCCAAACAACGTATACGTCCAATGCATACAAAGAGGAAATCAATTCCCTGCTCGCTTATATTCCTGACAACGCTTCTTTAGTGGTTACGACGACGCGTGAAATGGATTTAGATAAAATGGTGCGCGCTTATATAACGCTCCAAATGGAGTTGAACAAGCTTCCTTACGTACTCGATTTGGAAACAGCCATTAATGAAGAGCAAACTCGTCAATACCAAATCAAATTCTTAGAAGAGCAACTGGTTAATGGAAAAATAACCAATCCCGAGACAATACAAAACATCAAAGAACAAATTGAAATCCACAAAACTGGATTTTCTATCGATCAAGCTTCTCAAGATTTCACCAAGTTTATTTTGGAAAGCCTCGATCTCGACACTAAAAATCCCGACATATTGATTTTTCAAGCTGATTCTGAGTTCGGCATGATGGCCAGAATTAACAATAGCCATCAAAAAACAACCGAATGGAAAGACACCATCGACAATTATATTAAACTTATTGAACATAATTACATCAACCAAGTATCTGTAAACAAAATTACAGAAGAGTCGAGCGATTCTGTTCTAGTTTATAAGATCAATGTACCCGAAAAGAAGCTCTTTGAACAACCTGCATACAATTATAAATTGGTCATCCGTTTTGACGATGATCGTGCGTCACTCGTTATTTCTTATGATCCACAATTTAAAGCAGACAAATATGCTGTCCAGCAGACGAATGCTTTTAACAAATCCAAATTATCACAAATTACGCCCGATACATTTATAACATCTTCTATTCAAATCAGACCACTTTATCTTTTTTTGAAAGAGCACTACTCCGACGTATTTACCAATTTTGTAGTATTTTTTCCGATACCTAATATTATGATGTCGGAATTCAATTATTGCGAAGACCCCGCCGAAAACATCACCTCAAATTTCTCTGTCATGCATGTTTCTGCACTTGCACGAGGCAACGAGACTGCCGTACGAGCTCACGTCGAAATTGCAGACAATGACTTTTGGAAAGCCATCAATGCAGGCATGGAACGTTGGTATCAAGCAAATGCATTAGATAAAAATGGCAAAGTGATCCACCCCAACAGAGTCACAGATTCTGTCGCACACATTTCGACGGATCATGATGAGTTTTCTATCGAGACGAATTTTAACATGACATTTGCCAAAGAGATTCTAAATGCCTTGCTGACTAAAACAGGCAAAAGATGTCAACCGCTCAGACCGCTTTCGACGACATCTGAGCTTATAGGCAACCTAAACATGCCCAACGCAACGGGGCTGAGCATTGTTGTTCGCAATAATGGCAGCGACCATGAGCCAAACTACCACACTTTTGCCAGCGTATTTTCACCGAGTGAGCTATTTGCTCCTACGCTAGAAACTTTCTTCAAAACCTCCTGCAGCCTCTTTAGCACCTCCGAAAACCACGAACTCACGACATTTTCCTTAACCGGATCAGAATTCAAAGCCCCAAAAATCACGTATCACGACCATACTTGTCTTGCCTCGTCAGATCCCAATGACGATGGAAGTAAAGTGTTAAGGATGGCTCCCATGCATCCCTGGCTTAAGATCCACATGACCGAAAAAGTGTATCGTACTGTTGTCGCCTCTGACATTGAAACCAAAATCAATGCTACGAAAAACGGCCGCGGTTATTTTTTGGCTTCAGAGCAAGAACCACGCCTTAACGCGCTAGCCAGCCTTAAAGAAAAACTCAACACGAATGCAGACAAGCGCGCCAAAGAGACCTTCCTAACCCTTGAGCCCACAGCAGATGGCTTCACATTTGAGATCAAACTTGAGAACTAATCGCATACGCTTGAGTGACGCAGGGGGTTGATTATCTTTGCGCCCCAGCCAAGACGTGCAGCCGCACGTCTCAAGCTGGGCGATTAGTGTGAGCCATACGCTATGGCTTCGCATTCACTTAGACGCCTAAATGAGGGTGCTGAGGCGTATCGGCTTTGCCGATAGTCCGAAGCGCGTGCCGCGTATTGGCAAAGCCAATAGCGGCCGCCCCAAATGAACGCAGCGACAAAAGCCACTAGCCAAGCGCCTATCATCCCTTTTGAGATGTTGCCGTCATAAAGACAATGGCCGAAAGCGCGAGGATGAGGCCAATGACGATCGTTAACGAAATGGGCTCACCAAAGACGAGGATGCCGACGGCCAGCGCCGTAATGGGTTCAAAGACGCCCAAAACGGAAGCTTGTGTCGCACCAATCGCGCGTGCCGCGTATGAAAATGTAGCGGTCGAAATGATTGTCGGAAAGACAGCCAGCCCCATGAGCATGAAAAACGAGCGTACATCAGGAATGCCGCACAGACCTGAACTCAGCCCCTGAATAAAAAAAGCCAGCGAGCCAACGACGAGCGCGTAGAAGGTCACCATGCCGTTCGTCAGTTTGCAGATGGGTTGGCTGCGGTTGAGCATGACGACAAAAAAGGCGTACGAAAGCGCCGAAAGTGAAGCCAAAACAAAACCTATCGCGTGGTATTCGGCGCCCGGCTCAGGCAAACTGAGCAAGGCAACGCCAATAAACGTCACGACAATCGCAATCCACGTTTGCAAACTCGGAAAAACTTTGAGAAACACCATGATCAGCGCGACCATGACGGGATACAAAAAAACGAGCGTCGTTCCGATACTCGATGGAATATCGTTGTACGAGAGAAAGAGCAAGATACTACTCGCCGCATAGAGAAGCCCCATAATGCTCAGACGTGCGCCCTGGGGGCGATCAATTTTGAAGCTCTGTCGGCGAATAAGAAGCCAAATGCCAAGTGAAATCGCTGCAAAAAGGTAGCGATAAAAGAGAACGTTCGAAACGCTCATACCCTCACGCATGAGCGGAAGACCAAAAAGCGGATTGAGGCCATACGATGCGCCAGCAATAATCCCCGCAATGATGCCGCGAATCCGAACGGCCTGAGATGGCGCAAGAGAAAGCACAGCCTCGGCGTTCTCCTCTGTAGACATGGTATCTGTCGTATGCATATTCTCCTCCCCAAAAGTGCGCAAAAATCGAAGCGCACGGAGGGCGGCCACATATCACACATGTGCGCCTAAGGTTGACACATTTTTGCAGAACGCCTAAAAGACGGACGTTTTGAGCAAACAGCGGCTGCAGAAATTCTGCCGCAGTGCCGCAACTTCCGTTTGCTCATCGTTCACGCGCAATCTTTAGCGCAATGGGGCATACGCCAAAGCCAATTCTCTATGGACTCAAAAGTCGCCGTCATCGGCGTGATCATCGAAAACGAAACGAGCATTGAAGCGTTTAACGCGCTTGTACACGACTATCGTCATATGATCCTGGGCCGCATGGGCATTCCGCATCGCCCTAAAAACATCAATATCGTCAGTCTGGCCGTCGATGGCCCACAGACCGAAATCAATGCATTGTCAGGCAAAATCGGACGCCTGCCCGGCGTTCACGTTAAAACCGCCTACGCTTCGTCAGCCGCCGATTCTTCTGCCCGATAGATTACGACGATCCCCAACGATCGCCCTACACATTTACTGACGGGAAAGCCCCGCTCCTGCCCCGAAAGGAATTCACAATGTACGATCCCAAATCACTCAAAGCCCAAGAATTCATTGACCACGAAGAGATCCTCGAAACCCTCAAATGGGCCGATGATCACAAAGATGACCGCGAAACAATCAACGCAATCCTCGAAAAAGCACGTCAACACAAAGGACTCTCGCACCGCGAAGCTTCTTTGCTTTTAATCGTCGATGACCCCGAAATCGTCGAGCAAATCTTCGCCCTCGCCCGTGAAATCAAACAAGCCTACTATGGCAACCGCATCGTCTTCTTCGCACCGCTCTATCTCTCGAATTACTGCATCAACGGCTGTGTGTATTGTCCTTACCATCTCAAAAACAAACACATTTGCCGCAAAAAACTCACGCAGGAAGAAATCGCCCGCGAAACCAAAGCCCTCGAAGACATGGGACACAAACGTCTCGCTATCGAAGCTGGTGAAGACCCCAAAAACAACCCCCTCGAATATATTCTCGAAAGCATCAAAACGATCTATGCTACCAAAAGCGGTCGCGGAGCCATCCGACGCGTCAACGTCAATATTGCAGCCACGACCGTCGACGCTTATCGTCAGCTCAAAGAAGCCGGCATTGGCACGTACATTCTCTTCCAGGAAACCTATCACAAAGAGTCTTACGAGCAGCTTCACCCCACCGGCCCCAAGAGCAACTACTGCTACCACACCGAAGCGATGGATCGCGCAATGGAAGGCGGCATTGACGACGTCGGTTTGGGCGTTCTCTTTGGCCTCGAGCGATATCGCTACGAATTTGCAGGACTCCTCATGCACGCTGAACACCTCGAAGCTGTCCACGGCGTCGGTCCACACACCATCAGCTTCCCGCGCGTCAAAAAAGCCGACGACATCGACCCGACCAAATTCGACAACGGCATCAGCGACGATACGTTCATCAAAATTATTGCAGTTGCCCGCGTTGCCGTCCCCTACACCGGCATGATCATCTCGACGCGCGAATGCAAAGCTGTCCGTGAACGTGCCCTCGAAGTTGGTATCTCACAAATCAGCGGGGCTTCCAAAACAAGCGTCGGCGGCTACGCAGACCCCGAACCCGAAGAAGAAAACTCCGCCCAATTCGACGTTTCCGATCAGCGCCCGCTCGACGAAGTCCTTCACTGGCTCCTCGACATGGGCTACATCCCAAGCTTCTGCACTGCATGCTACCGCGAAGGCCGCACGGGCGATCGCTTCATGAGCCTCTGCAAATCCAATCAGATCCTCAACTGCTGCCACCCCAACGCGCTTATGACCCTCAAAGAATACCTCATGGACTACGCCTCGCTTCCAACGCGCATGATCGGTGAAGCCCTCATTCAAAAAGAAATCGAAAAGATCCCCAACGAAAAAATCCGCGCATTCACACGCCGTAACCTCGAAAAAATCGAAAATGGCGAACGCGATTTCCGTGTTTAAACACTTTTCATGCGTTTAATCTAAAACAAAGGCGTCGAATAATTCGGCGCCTTTTCTTTTTGTCTGTGTGTGGGGGGGGGAGTTGGTAGATTATCGTTTCAAATGCATAAAAATGAAGAAGGACCGCATCAATCCGGTGTATGATGATTTTGCGTAACTAC
>JAZRWH010000167.1:0-23602 GCA_045599585.1 Myxococcota bacterium | reverse complement strand
TTAACGTAAAATGAGCAAATGATCGCATCAAACCTCCGTATGTGTAGTTATGCAAAATCATCATACACCGGATTGATGCGGTCCTTCTTCATTTTTATGCATTTGAAACGATAATCTACCGTCTCCCCCTGAGCGGCTATTAGCCTTCTTACTCTATGTGCAGTACTGTGTCGTTGTGCACGGCTAATACGCCGCTACCCCTTCGGATTTTGCTGCTTGAATGTCGTTTGCATGTTTTTTGTAATGTACAAGCATGTACAGCTAATTGCCTTAGACCGATCGTAGCAAACGAATAAACCGATAGCTGAAAACTGGCGCTTGTTGGATGCATAGAGCCATGGCGCTGTACAGGCTGTGTAGTGTATATTTTTTGTTTTTTTTTCAAAATCTGTTCAACAATACCGGAAATAAGTATACAATTTCGCGCCTTTTTTAAAGGTATGTTTAATGAAGGCGTTTAAAGGGTAAAAATGGTTAAACTTATTTTCAGCATTGTCGCGCTCTATCTTGGAGTGCTGATCTATCCGTTTATCAAAAAGCATCCGTCGCTCCTTTCTTTTTTTGATGCCTTCGTTTTAGTGTCAATTTTAGGGTTGGCGTTGCTGCATCTGATCCCTCACAGCATAGAAGAAGCGGGGGGGATGGCGCTGGTGTTTGCCCTTGCCGGTTTTGTATCGCTTTCGGCGGTGCATTTTATTCAGCCTAAACATGCCCACGCACATAAACATGGTGGCTCTAATGTTGTTTTATGGATAGCCTTCGTCGGTATCGTCATTCACACGCTATTAGATGGTATGGCGCTCGGAATGAGCGGCAGCGGCTCCTCAAATTTTGGCCAGGCGCTTGGACTCGGTGTTCTCTTTCATCGTCTTCCCGTGGGCATTTTTTTTGCCCTCATCTTGGTTCCTCGCTATGGCATCCCTAAAGCCTTGGCCGCGATGACAGGCATGGCCATTTCTACGCTCACTGGCGCTGCAATTGCTTATTTTGCCCTGCCTTTTATGGGATTGACGGTACTGAATCTGCTTCAGGCTCTCATCGCTGGTATGCTTCTACACGTTGTATTTCACAATGTTTCAGTCGAGGGGGAAGGGCACGGTAAAAAAAATTGGGCTATTGCGAAGGGGGTGGGGGCTGTCGCTGGTATTTTAGTTCTATATATAATAGATGTGATCATCCCTGTTCACGAGGATGCGCACGGAACATATTTGATTCAGGATATTGCAGCACAGCTTGTATTAATTGCGCCCATGTGGTTGGCCGGGGCTGTCATTGTGGGGGCAAGTTACCTACTAGCTGCCAAGAATAACAGAATTGGGGCTGCACTCACGGCTATTTTAGATCCACAGCCTACGCCAGGACTTGTGGATGCACGCATTCATTGTTTTGGCATTACAGCGCTCATCGCTTTGGCGGCTTCTTTTTCGTGGGTTTATGCGTTGCTTTGGGGGGGCGTTTATGCGGTTGTGTCGCTGTTTGCACGGTATTGGGCGCGCGGGTTTTCGTTTTGCTCAGATTGTCAGCGTGTAGAGTCTGATAGACGTTGTGCGCAACACAAGCGATTTTCGCTTTGGCTTGCTGCTTCATGGACACAGCTCGCTATTTTTGCTTTTCTATTTGCACTTGCGCCTATGGTGTTGGGACCCGTTATGGGCGGAGATGACCTTCATCAGGGAATTGTGTTTGCTGTTTTGGCATTCGTGTTAGCAGCACTTTGGATTCTCAAACGTGGACTTACGCCGATCGTTGCTATCTTTATGGCAGCCGTAGCTGCGCGCTGCTTTGACATTGATGCGCCCTGGTCGGCAGCCGCACTGCTTGGGGTGACTTGTACCATGGCGCTTTTGTATGATTATCACCCCGACTATTTGCTGAGATTAGGACTGGATAGTGCCAAAACTCGGTCACGTGTCAAACGTATGGCTGCAGCGGTTGGGATTATGCTTGTGGCGTTTGGCTTTGCCGTTTGGGGCGGCTGTGTGCAAATCGCCTCCGATGCTGATTTTGAGATTTCTAGAATGGCAACGCCCGAAATTCATCATCACCACGATCACAGCGCAGATCACGAGGAAGCAGAAGCTCACAATCACGACGCAGATCACGAGGAAGTAGAAGCTCATGATCACCAGGATGATGGAGATCCGCTTGAACGCATGGATCAAAAAGTGTGGGTGTTGTTGTTTTTGTTGTGTGGCGTTCTTTTGGCCTTCCGCAATGGCCCCCGAAAAATGTTCGAAATGGCAGCAGGGCAACATGGTCATAGCCACGAACACGAACATGCACACGAGGATCTCTCTCACGATCATGATTGTGATCACGATCACGACTGCGATTGTGCACAACACGAAAATGAGTCGAAGTAAATTTTGTTAGTAATGAATTTTTAAGAATTTTGATCAATAATATTAGTTAATCTTGTTTATTCCTTGAATGTGGCTGGTAAAAAGTGTTTTGTCAGTCAAGATTAAGTTCTCGCTGTTGTGGATAATATTGTGGATAAAGTTTCTTTTTTTGAAAAAAAATCTTGCCAAGGAGAGAAAGTTGGACTAATAAAGTCGGTGTCAACGGGGCGTGGCGCAGTCTGGTAGCGCGTCTGCTTTGGGAGCAGAAAGCCGTAGGTTCAAATCCTATCGCCCCGATTCATGCGCTCATAGCTCAGCTGGATAGAGCAACGGCCTTCTAAGCCGTGGGTCGCAGGTTCGAATCCTGCTGGGCGTACTCGGCATCCGGACGAATTCAAGCGTTCTATTTGGGCTGAATTCGTTTTCTTTTACAATCCTTAGAGGTGACTAAATGGCAGCAGTTCGCGAAAAAATCCGTCTCGTTTCCGAGGCCGGTACGGGCTATTTCTATACGACAACCAAAAATCGTAAGACCACTCCCGATAAACTCCGTTTCAAAAAATATGATCCGAAAGCCAAACAGCATGTTTGGTTCAAAGAAGCTAAAATTAAGTAATTAGCACTTGCATAATTCATTCTTTAAAAAGGGACGTTTTGATGAGTATACCGATTGTAATGATTTCGGTATATACATTCACGTCCCTTTTTGTGTTCGTCGTTGTCGCTATTGTGCCTTCTTTTCTACGACGTTACGCACTATCCCTTCGAATTTCGTTTCGGCACTCCTGCTCGAAGCGGATGCCCGAAAAATGCCCTTTGCCGGCAAACGACTCAAATCTCTATATATCGGCGGCGGAACCCCCTCTCGCCTCGATGACGTTTCCTTAACAACTCTCATTTCAGGGATTCAACAGCGTTTCGGATCTGCTGACGAAGTGACGCTCGAGTGTAATCCTGAACACGTCTCGCACGATCGCGCCGCTTTGTGGCAGTCGATCGGCATTACACGTGTTTCGCTCGGTATTCAGTCGTTTGATGATCCAATGCTCGCTTTTTTGGGGCGCGCACACTCTGCTTCGCAAGCTCAAAACGCTGTTCAGACAATTCTCGATGCAGGTATTCCTGAGGTTAGCGTTGATCTGATCTATGGCGGAAATCTCTGTGATGACTGCAGAGATCCTATGCGCGTTTGGACGGATTCGCTTGATAAAGCGCGTGCGTCTGGCGCGCAACATGTTTCTTGCTACGCTCTCACGCTGGAACCCCATACGCCGCTCGCAACGCGCGCTTCGCGCGGTGAAAATATTCTGCTTGAGGATGAGCTCATCCTTCAAATGATGAAATGTATCCCCGAAACACTAAAGATGCGACAGTACGAGATCTCAAATTACGCATGCGAAGATTACTTTTCTGCTCATAATGTCTCGTGTTGGGCTGGAGAGCCATACCTCGGTCTGGGGCCAGGGGCTCATTCGATGGTTTTAGAAAAAAATGCGTGTATTCGAAGCGCAAATCTAGGAAACATTAGCGCATACTTAAAAGATGTGGATAAACTTCAGAAGTTTCTTCCTCCAACCGAATTTGTTGAAAAATTTTCGAATCAGCTTCACCTCGCGGAATGTCTCATGTGTGCTGCAAGAACGCGTTTTCAATGGTCGCCGTCTTGTATTGCTGCGCGCTTAAAGGCAGACCTCACGCCTTACCGCAATGGACTGGCTCGTGCAGAAAAACAAGGCCTTTTGCAAAATTTAGGGGATGCAATGGAGCCAATCTTCCGCACAACAGATCTCGGTATCCAGCTGAATAACTGTTTGGATGAGTTGCTCTTTGATGGTGCTCCCGAAACGTAGTTGTTTAGCGTTTTGTGCGTGTTTGTTGAGTTTTGTAAGTTAGAATTTAATCGTTTATGCATTGAATTTTGTTTATCGGAGACGAAGAGGGGGTAGCTGCGTATTTCTGAAGGACGATGCGGTACGCGTAAAGAGAACGGTTGCCTTGACGTCTGTTTGCAACGGATGAGCTTTTTTTGAGCCCTGAAGAAATAGCAGCTCAGGGGGACACTTCCCCCACCCAAAGACGAACTTTTGTGTGACAGAGGTTTTTAAGATGCACTATGAACGTATGTGGGTTAAGGTGCGTAATTGCGACGCATTTTCCTGGACAGAATAGAAAGCGTGTCGATATTGTTCTATTAGCTTGTTTCGCCTATTGTCGGGTTTGGGGCGAATAAAATCCATAATAAGGGCTAAAATGAAAAACAGCATTCAAAAAACCGAAATTGACGCTAAAGTGGACGCTCAGCAGAACGTCGAGGATACCCCTGAAGTTCTTCCCACGGATGCTTTGTCTGAAGACGAGTTGGACGCGTTTGAGGATGATATTGAAGCTGAATTTGAAGAGATCGACGTCACCGAAGATCCAGACCTTCTGCCCGAGAATCTCCCTGATGACGCGCTCAAATCCACCAAGGGCTATGAGGTCCAGTCTGTCGATGTTGATTCGCCAGGAGGCATGCTTGCGTTGCGCTCGGCTTTTAAACCGCGTCGGACATCTGTCGATTCTTCTGCAGATCCACTTACGGTTTACCTTTCGCACATTCGCAATCACCCGATTCTCGATACCGAAAGTCAGCAGAAACTTGCAGTTCGGTATAAAAAAGAAAATGATCTCGAGGCGGCTCAGCTTCTGGTCATGACAAATCTCCGTCTGGTTGTGAAGATCGCTCGCGAATATAAAAGACGATGGGCAAGTTTGCTCGAGCTAATCCAGGAAGGTAATGTGGGACTTTCTGAGGCGATTCAGCGCTATGATCCGTATCGCCAAGTTAAATTTACGTCCTATGCACAGTATTGGATTCGGGCAATGATTCTCAATTATTTGATGAACCATTTTCAACCGATTCGCATCGGATCGACACGTGCCGGTCGCAAACTGTTCTACAACCTCAAAAAGGCACGTGCACAGCTGCAGCGCGAAGGTTACACGAATCCAACCCCAGCTTTGGTTGCCGAAAAGTTAGGGGTTTCTGAGCAAGATGTTATCGATGTTTCACGACATCTTGATCAGCCTGCATTGAGCATTGATCAGACGGCGCCTGGATATGAAAATACGACGATCGGGGAGTTGTTGAGAGATGACGAAGATGCATCGCCCGAAGAAATTGTGGCCGATGAAGATTTTTATGGCAAAGTCCACGAGATTATGGACGCTTTTGGCGAATCTCTGACAGATCCTCGCGAACAGGCGCTCTGGTATCGTCGACTGATTGCAGATGAAGCTGTGACACTCGCTGATCTCGGAAAAGAGTATAATATTAGTAAAGAACGTATTCGACAAATCGAGGCGCGACTCAAAGATCGATTTAAAAACTACATTTCGCAGCGCATCGATGGAGACATTTCGACCTTTTTTAGATAGTACCGGTGCAACAGTCGATATGAAATAAAGGTTGAATCATAAATTTGGCATTGAATTTGCTTTTGTATTATTTTGCGTTTGGCAGACGCGCGATCTTTCGATAAAACATAGGATCGGAAAATTGCCTGGCTTGCTAGAATCCACAGCAATTTTGCTGCACCTCAGCGTGCTTTACTGATGGAGAAAACCATGAATAAACTCATCGCTATACTTATTGCTTTCGGAATGCTGGTTACATTTACAGGATGCGTGTCGACGTACAACGCTTCGCTCACGGCTGCTCACAAACGAGCAGACTACGTGAACAGTCACGATGTGCAGTATTACAAACATAATGATCCGTACCACCATCATACGAGACCTGTCGTTGATCCGCATCATCCTGGATATAATGGCGTCATTCCTGCGCCGACCTATGGCGGCTCAAAACCTGCAGGCTATGGTTCGCCTTCGCCTAAACCAGCACCGACCTACAACGGTGTTCCGGGCTACAATCCTCCCCCCAAGCCGGCTGGTAGCAATGCATCATCTAAAGAGATCGTATGCTCGCGTGATGCGGACTGTCCAGGTGTGCAAAGATGTCAAAATATCAACAAATCGACACAAAAAGGCATATGCAAATAGCGTTTTAGGTTTGGATTGATGGGGGGGAGGTCTCCCCCTGAGCGTCTATTGCCTTCGCCTAAGGCTAGGCAATACGCCGCTACCCCCTCTGCTTTCGCGTAACCTGTTTATGAAGATATAAAATTTGATCGATCAACAAAAATAAGCTTGACTAAAACGATCGATTGACATAGTTAATGAGCTGCTTGTTTATGCTGTGGATTTGCGGCATGTAAGAGCTAGGATATTTTTTTGGAGAATTATAAGATGGCTAAATTGTCCCCTATGGCGGTTGTTAAATCTAACTTTGAATCTAAAGAAGCGCTCGCGAAAATTGTTATGGGCAAAATCGAGCGTCCCGAAGGTTTGAGCGATGATGAATTTGCTCGCAAAGTTAAAACGCTGAGCAACCGTAAGCTGTTAAAATTGAATGCGGCATATGATGAGATGATGAAAGCTTTCGGCAGCAAAGATGCGCTTGTCGATGCAATCGTCGCGCTCGTCTGCAAAGGTAAAGCCGATTCCGTTTATCGCGATAGCATCAAAAATCGTCGCGTCGCTCAGCTTCTTGATCTTCACAAGAGCCTTGCGAAAAAAGCGAACTAAGCGCAAATAGAATTCGCCGCTCAAATTGAGCGGCGTTTTTTTTATTCTTTTAACTACAATCGGAGAGCTTAGTATGATGAATCACCGTTGTTTCGTTTTCGGAGTCGTTGCTTGTTTCATAGCAGCAGTGGGCGTTGGTTGTAATGAAAGACGCAGTGCAGGCGAAAAACCAGCGATTGCTCAGTCGGATGATGAAAAGGCTGCTGCAACGAATACTCATGCGAATACAGACGCCATGGATAATGAGCAGCATGTTGCTCAGGTTGAACAGTTCCCTGGCGGCATTCAACCAGATGAGTATAAAGCTCAGAAACTCGTAAATCAGCTTACCAATTATATGATGGCTGTGTGCAGCGAAGCGGGGTGTCCTAAAGATCTGGATACCGCAAAGCAAAGTATTCGTAAGCAGTTTAAAATCAATTGGCCGAGTGATCCATGGGACAATGATTATGCTTATAAATATATCGATGATTCAAAATTCGAGATCATCTCTCTGGGTAAAGACGGTAAAGAAGGCACGGCGGATGATATTCGAGCGAGCAAAGAAAACCGTTAGACCGCATTAAACGAAGCTGCATTGAACGAAAATGCGGCTTTTTTTGTGTGATGCGCGTTGCGAGCTCGACAATTGTACACAAATAGGCGTACAATACTTCGTCATAAGTTGGGCCTCAAAAATTCAGAGGCTGGTTTGCGTTATCGGTCGTAAAAACTGATAAACCCCTAGGAGTTAAAATGCGTAAAACGCTGGCTTTAAGTATTGCCGTCATGAGTCTTTGCTGTGCTGGAGAAGTGTTTGCACAGGATGCCGAATCCCAAGCACTTCCTTCGGCAGGAGGATCTGCCGAGACTGCTACACCGAGTGAAGCAGCAACATCTGCTCAAAGTGTTGTTGAAGCCTCTGCTGCAGTTACAGTCTCAGAAGAAGAAAGTGCTCCAACCAGTGAGGTAAAGCAACTTCCACCGCCTCAGCCTTGGAGTGTTCCGATGGGCGATCAGGTTATTGCTTCACATTCGACGCTTTCTACCAGTACTGATGCAGAATTATCGTTGGCTGATAAAGCACTCAACTATATTACGGATCGATTCCGTTTTGGGTCATACGGTCGCGTTCAGCCGTCTATGGATCCGGAGGATCAATCGAGTGGCCGCCAGGCTTCTATTGTTTCAGCGAAACCTCGTGTCGATGAAGGTACCTATGTCGAACTGACATTAGGCTATACGCCGTACCGCGACGAAGATGGAACAGAAGTTGAAGTTGTGACTACACTTGCGCTTGATGGTGCTAAACTGTTTCATTACGACGGCGATTGGGATGCCAGCCTTGCGATTCGTAATCTTTATGTAGAAGCACGCAATCTTTGGGTCGACGGTCTAGTCCTTTGGGCCGGATCTCGTATGTACCGTGGCGATGATATCTATCTCCTCGATTTCTGGCCTCTCGATAACCTCAACACTTACGGTGGTGGTATCGGTTGGCATGGTAGCACGCGTACAAATATCGACCTTCACTTTGGCACGAACCGCCTTAATCGAGACTATCAATACGAAGTCATAAGCGTTGAAAATATCGGGGCGATCGGTGACCAAAAAGTTGTCTACCTCGATCGTCAGCGCTTTATTGCATCCCTAAAGGCAGAACAGCAGTGGGGGGAGGCTGACAGTACTCAATTCAAAGCAAAAGCTTACGTTGAACTTCAGTCGATTAAAAAAGGCGAATATATAGAGACGCAGCCTGAATTAATTACAGAACTTCCGTCCGATTTTGGTTGGCTTATCGGTGCTGAATTCGGTATGTGGAATTTCTATAATGACAGCTTCCTCAATGTCTTCATTAAATACGCAGAAGGTTTGGCGGCGTACGGCGAAATGGCTGTTCCTTACGGCGTGAATACTGCGCACGAAGCTCGTGATGCGAAGTCTTTCCTCTTCGGGCTTTCCTCTGGATTTGATTTCAAATATGTCGATATCCTCGCTGCTGGTTACGTCCGTTATTTTGCGGATGCTGATGGCATTGAAGAAGATTATGATGATGCTGTTGAAGGTGTCTGGGATATTCGTATTACGGGGCACGTTGGCAAATATTTTGCTCCCGGTATCGAACTCAGTCAGCAGCTGCGCCGTGCAAATGGACTTAATCCCGAAACGCTCTCTCAGGATACAGCGTCGCTCTTTAAATTCTCACTCCTTCCCGCCGTACGCTTTGGCGAAGGCATACTTGCTCGTCCCGAGATTCGCTTCAACTATACGTTGAGTATTCTTAATGATGCAGCGCGTTACTCCTTTGCTAAAGAAGATCATCTTCGTGGCTCTAAATACGAGCACTTCCTCGGAATCGCCGCCGAATGGTGGTTTAACATCTAAATAAGTTATGGCTAATCCTCATCCTTATTACGACAGTCTTGACTCCGGTAACGCTCAGCCTTTCGATACAGACGCTGCTTACGCTTTTTTAGCCAAACACTCTGATCCGATTAACAACATCCGCTTTGCGCATTGGAGCGGTGAAGCTGATGATAATCAGTTGTGGCAGGTCCTTGAAGCCTATCAGTCTGCAGAGGGCGGCTTTAAAGGTGGAATCGATCCCGATTACACGGGTGAAGTCGGTTCTATTCACTCTACAATCGAAGCCATGCGTATCCTTGTTGCGCATCATCAGCTCGAAGCTCCTCAAGTCGGTCGTATGGCGGACTTTATTCGACAAATGGCTCAGCCTGATGGTTCCTGGGAAGAGCTTCCCGAAGTCCTCGAAACCCCTCAATGTCCTAAGTGGTATAAACCTGCGAAGTTTCGTATTTATGAAACTTCTTTGATCGCTGGTTACGGCCTCGATCTCGGGTTGAGTGACATTTGGCCTCAGGCTGTCCGTTATGTCAGACAGACTTATCCTCAGATTCCTCTAGATGAAACGCCGCATCCTTATTGGGCTGTTCTCCTCTTGCTTGGTCGCAGCCAGGCTAGCGCTGATCGTTCGATTGCTCTCGACGCTTTCGACAATTTAGGTATGTTCGTCAGAAGACGAAAAATTGACCCCTACGATTGCTCAACCGTCGTCGAGATCCTTGATTCCCTCGACTATCCTGAAGTGAACGATATGTTACTTCGATTGCTCGCTATGTTGGGGGCGGCACAGAATAAAGAAGACGGCGGTATTATGACTGCGTATGGCGAAAAACTCCGTGCAACTGCCACTTTTAATGCTCTTATGGCGCTTGCCATTTTGATGGAAAGAGGTCTTGTTTCGGGGTAATCATTTTGGCCTCGCCTACTTTATTATTAGCCGCTTTTCGCTCTGCGATAAGCGGCTTTTTTGTTCTATCCATACTTCCAATTTGTACTATTTCGTCAAAATGAACGTTTTTCTTGATGGCTAGTCTTCTTTTTTTAAATAAAATTTATCATCTAAATTGAACGAATGAGGTCTTTGGGTTGACTGATTTGCTTCACTCAAAGTGATAGATTTTTTCTATTCTGTTTGTAGAATTAAAAAAAACTTGCCCTCTTATATACCACAAACTGCATCTCTCACCTTGAGAGACTGCCATTGCAAGGTATGTTAAGATGACAGGAATCCGTTTTCATCATCGTAGAAAATTTAAACGTACGATAACCGTTATGGGCTGTTCTTTTGAACATCAGTCGCCTATTCCAACGAGTTCTAGAATTGTAAATCTACAGAATCAAAAATTGACTTACTGCGATCGTAGATTGGAGCGCAAACAGCTCCGTAAGCAGAAAAAGTCAGAACAACATAATAAATTCAATACAAACAACTACACTCAGGATTTATTGCAGGATATTGCGATGTTTTGTTCCGTCATTCTACTCGATAGACCGATTCAACCCCTCACGTACCAGGCGATCGATGGCGTAGATGTTGGAAGTATCGTTCAGGTGCCCTTGGGGAACAAATCTCAAACCGGACTGGTGCTTGAGATGACAAACAAGGCACCCGAAGGGTTCCGTATAAAACCTGTAATCGATGTCGTTGAATCCGAACCCATTATGACTAAGGGCATGGCTAGAATGCTGCTCTTCATGGCAAGTTATTACGAAGCCCCTCTTGGGCTCGTGCTCAAATTAGCCATGCCTGGCGGATTAATGCGTCCCGGTCGCGTTTACTATTCTAAGGGGGCCGTCGAGCCTCAAATGCCCGAAGCTCAAGAAATACTCGCTAAATTAGGCGATGCTTCGTTAACGGGTACTGAACTTTCTGCGCTAACACGTGCAAAACGTGAGTTCATTGAGCAAATGGCTGATCGTGGTGAGCTCGCTTCGAACTGGGTTCTGGACGCTGCACGTCGTGAAGAATCACTCGAAACCGTTTATTCGATCATAGAAAATGCGGCGGAACCAAAACGTCTTGGTACAAAACAGAAACAATTACTCGATCTGATTCGTGCTTCTTCTTCTGGAATGCGTTACAGCGAAATTAAATCCAAAGTTGAAGGGGCTCTCGTGCCACTCAAACGTCTTGAAGAACTTGGACTTATTTCTTCAGCTGAAACGACAAAAGACAAAACTTCTTTTGATGACATTGAGCCTGTCGTGAAAGAAGTTTCGCTTACGGATGAACAGCAGGCTGCTATTCAGGCTGTTGCAAACTGTAGCGGTTATGCAGGTTTTCTGCTCCATGGCGTAACGGGAAGCGGAAAGACTGAAGTTTATATGGGTGTTATGGAGGCGGTACGCAAACGTGGAAAAAGTTGCATTCTCATGCTTCCTGAGATTGCCCTTACGCCTCAGTTCTGTGCTGTGTTTCGAGGACGCTTTGGCAACGATGTCGCTGTGCTACACAGCGCGCTCTCCGAAACAGAACGGTATGACACGTGGAACCGCATTCGTACGGGAAGACTACATATTGCAATTGGGCCGCGTTCGGCACTCTTTGCGCCTGTACAAAATCTTGGTCTCATCGTTGTTGATGAGGAACATGACTCATCGTTTAAGCAAGATGAAACCCCGAGATACAATGCACGTGATATGGCGCTAGTTCTCGGAAAATTCGAGAATTGCCCCGTTATACTCGGCTCTGCAACGCCTTCGATGGAAAGCTTCACGAACGCATGTGAAGGGAAATTGACAAAATTGACACTTTCGCGCCGACCTATGGCTCGCCCTATGCCTGCCATCGAGATCGTCGATATGCGAAATCGTATCAAACCTGAATTTCCAGAAGAGATGCCCGAAGAAGAAAAATCGATGCTGTTACTTAAAAATCGTTTGTTTTCCGAATCGCTCGAAAATGCGCTTCGCGAAACCGTCGCGCGCAACGAACAGGCCATCGTCTTCTTGAATCGACGCGGTTTCTCCAATTGGCTTCAGTGTAAATACTGTGGTCAACCCCTCTATTGCCCACACTGTGACGTTGCTTTAACGTATCACAGGTACGCAAACTCTTTACGTTGTCACTACTGCGGCTTTGAGCAGCAGCTCATTCAAACCTGTCCCAAGTGCGGCCGTCCTGACATTGAACTTTCGGGGTTTGGTACAGAACGTGTCGTTGAAATCTTACAATCTGCCGTACCTAATGCGCGTATCGATCGGCTTGATCGAGATAGAACTTCAATAAAAGGAATAAGGTCTATCTTAGATAATTTTAAAGCAGGAAACGTCGATATCCTTGTTGGGACGCAGATGGTCGCCAAAGGACACGATATTCATAACGTTACGCTCGTCGGCATTATTAGCGCAGATATGAGCCTGAATTTGCCAGATTTTCGCGCTTCAGAACGTACTTTTCAGCTCTTGACGCAAGTTAGCGGAAGGGCTGGTCGCGGTAATACGCCCGGACGTGTCATTATTCAGGCGATGCGCCCAGATCATCCCGTACTTCAGTTTGTACTGCAGCGTGACTTTGATGCTTTTGCTGCACAGGAACTCGCCGTTCGCAAAACGCTCGTTTATCCCCCCTTCGTCTCAATGGTGATGATGCGCATGGATGGCGAGAACCCTTTCGACGTAGAACAGTACTCAAACTATCTAGCAATTCAAGCCAAAGGTATCATGCCTATCGGTGGTCTCATCCTTGGGCCTGCACCAGCACCTATCGCCGTACTCGCGGGAAGAATGCGTTACCAGATTTTTCTCAAACATCCCAGTCGCGATGCTCTGCATAGATGGTTGGCATGGCTCCTTGCTAAAACTGAAAATCTTAGAACAAAAAATAATCACATCCACCTTACGATCGATGTCGATCCTGTTGGTATGCTCTGAAACCTTTTTTATCCTCGTTTAAAATAATCGTTGCACATCTGTAGATATCTTAATAGATTGCACCGAACGGCTATTTTCAATGCTCGAAAACCCGTGAAAGAAGGAGGAAAAAAGAATGTCCAATGTCATTACCGAAGAATTTTTAAGGGCTATCCCCAAAACGGACCTGCATGTTCACCTTGATGGCTCTCTCCGCGTCACAACACTGATTGAACTTGCTAAAGAACGCAGTATTCCTCTGCCTTCTTACGATCCCGATCGTTTGAAGGAAATGCTTAATATCGGTGGCATACACGAAAATCTCGAAAGTTATCTCCGCGTCTTCGATACGACGCTTAAAGTCCTTCAGGATGAATCAGCTCTTACTCGCGTTGCCTTCGAACTTGCTGAAGACGCGGCACTCGAAAATTGTCGCTACATTGAAGTAAGATATAGCCCCGTACTCCATCAGCAACGCGGACTCTCGCTCCCTGTTATCGTTGAAGCCGTCGCAGAAGGTCTCAGGGCTGCAAAGCGTAAATACGGTGTTATGGGCGGACAAATTATTTGCGCTATGCGTCATATGGCGCCTCAGTGTTCACTTCGACTTGCTGAACTCGCGGTTGCATTCAAAAATAAAGGTGTCGTTGGTTTCGACCTCGCTGGTGGTGAACTCAATAACCCCGCCGCCGTTCACGCGGAAGCCTTCGATTTCATTCGCAAAAATAATCTCAATTCTACGGCTCATGCTGGCGAAGCTTATGGACCTAAATCTATCCATCAAGCCATTCATCAGTGCAATGCTCACCGTATTGGACATGGAACTCGACTCCGTGAAGATGGCGATCTCCTCAATTATGTCAATGATCACCGTATTCCGCTCGAAGTTTGCCTCAAGAGTAATGTACAAACGGGGGCTGTCGATTCTGTCGAAGATCATCCCCTCAAATTCTACATGGATTTCGGGCTTCGTATTACACTCAATACTGATAATCGACTCGTTACCGATACTACAATTACGGACGAGTACAAACTCGCTTGCCAGATCTTCCATCTCCAGCCGCACGAAGTTAAACGCATTATGGTCGATGGCTTCAAATCTGCTTTCATGCCCTTCCGCAAAAAACGCGATGTGATGAAACGCGTGATCGCTGAGTTCGATAGCCTTTGCACAAAATTCGGTATCGATTGCAAAACGGATGATGATAGCTTTACGCACGAAGCTGCTGATCGCGCTGGTGAAGATCCCATGCCCGATTAATTGTGATACCGCATAGCTCGAGTTATAGCGTATGATAAAGCCAGTGTCAGTAAACGTGCTGACACTGGCTTTTTTGTTCTACACAACAATTAATGCAAATTATCTATTTGCTTTGATTTCTATATAAAAAGCGCGATTCGCTTCAGATCCATGTTGATATCGCGAAGGTATTCTGCATGGAATTTTGAGGCAGAAATTTCGAGTTTTCAAATAAACATAGTAGCAAAACCTCGTGCAATGAGGATGCATTGCCACTGATTATTACGATAATGTTGAAGAAAGCTTAAAATGTTGGACGATCTCATTACAATTAGACGTGAGCTTCATGCTCACCCAGAACTTGGTTTTGATGAACAATGGACTTCAGCTTACCTTGTCCAAAAACTCCAAAAAATTGGTCTCGAAGTTCATAAAAACATCGCAAAAACTGGCATTGTTGCTGTGCTAAAAGGCTCTGATCCTACGCTGCCTGCAATTGCCTATCGTGCCGATATGGATGCGCTCCCCGTTACAGAAAATACTGGTCTTCCATTCGCTTCAACGAACGGTTGCATGCATGCGTGCGGACATGATTTTCACATGACGATTGCCTTAGGCGTTGCTGACGTGCTCTCTCAATGTCCACCTAGTCATAATGTCGTTTTTGTTTTTCAGCCTAATGAAGAAGGCGCGCCAGGCGAATTGCCCTCTGGCGCTGAGGCAATGTGCGATGCTGGTATCATTGAGCAGTTTAATATTAAGAATATGTTTACCCTCCATGTCGATCCTACGCTAGAGACTGGTGTTTTAGGCGTTTGTGAGGGTGCACTTTGGGCCGCCAGCGGGCGTTTTGCTGTTAACATTCAAGGACTGGCTGGACACGCTGCTTACCCCGATCGCTCGCATGATGCGCTTTTGGCTGCATCTCAGATGATCAACAATATTTATCTTTGCAAGGCACGTCAGCGACCTCAAAGTAATGAAGTCATTTCTATTTGTAAGTTTAATTCGGGAACGGCATTTAATGTAATTGCTGAAACTGCCTCTTTTGAGGGAATCGTGCGAGCTCCTTCCCGGACTCACCTTGACGCAATGTTTAACATCCTTAAACGATGCGCTTCAGCAATTGATACTGAATTTCTTACCAAAACTTCTGTTGATACTTTTTATGGGGCGCTTCCCGTTGTTAATGACGCAAAATTGGCTCAAATCGCTCGTAATGTCTGGGCTTCTCAGGCCGTTGAAGTCAATATGACGATGGCTAGTGAGGATTTTTCTCATTTCTCACAGAAAGTTCCGTCATTCTTTGCGATGCTTGGAGTGAAGCCGCATAATCAATCGCTTCCTCCGTTGCACGCTTCCAATTTGTCTCCCGATGAATCAGCAATTAGGCTTGGCGTCGATGCTATGTCTAAGCTTATATACAGCATTTAATAAATTAATCACTTTTGTGATTTTTATGAATGTATAATGTCGTTAATGTTTGAATGGGTTAATTAACTGCTAAATAAATTTATAGTTTGGCCATAACATATGATAAAGGAAGAAAAAATGAATATCACACAAGATATTATTTACGTTGGCGTGAACGATCTTAAAGTTGATCTTTTTGAAGGCCAATATCGTGTGCCTCACGGTATGTCTTATAATTCCTATGTTATTATAGACGAAAAGATTGCCGTTTTGGACTCCGTTGATAAAGAATTTGGCTCCGAATGGATTGATAATATTACAAAAGCTCTCAATGGGCGTGAACCGGATTATCTTATAGTGCAGCATATGGAGCCCGATCATTCTGCTAATGTCAAAACTTTTGCTGATAAGTGGCCGAAGGCTGCGATTGTCTCTAATGCTAAATCTTTTCCGATGATGAAAGCTTTCCTCGGAACTGATTTTGATGATCGCAAATGCGTAGTTGCTGATGGATCTGTACTCGATCTCGGAAAACATAAATTGACTTTTGTTGCTGCGCCTATGGTACATTGGCCAGAAGTAATTGTAACTTACGATTCGACTGATAAAGTCCTGTTTTCGGCTGATGGTTTCGGTAAATTCGGGGCGTTTGATGCGGATGAACCTTGGGATGACGAAGCGCGTCGTTATTATATCGGTATCGTCGGCAAATACGGTGCACAAGTTCAAATGCTCCTCAAAAAAGCAGCAGCCCTCGATATACAAATCATTTGTGCACTACATGGCCCTGTGATTAAAGAAAACCTCGGTCATGTTATAGAATTATATAATAAATGGTCTTCGTATCAACCGGAAGAAGATGGCGTTGTTATTGCTTATGCCTCTGTCTATGGTCATACAAAAGCTGCTGCTATTGCGCTTGCTTCCGCCCTCAAAGCTCAAAATGTCAAAACTGTCATCTATGATCTCGCTCGTGATGACATGGCCGCTGCAGTCGCAGATGCTTTCCGATACAGCAAACTGGTGCTCGTTTCCATAACTTACAATGGCGATGTTTTCCCTTGCATGAAAACTTATATTAATACGCTTGTGGAGCACAATTATCAAAATCGCACAATCGCATGCATTGAAAATGGATCTTGGGCTCCGATGGCTGCCAAAGTTATGAAATCAATGTTCGAAAAATCCAAAAATATGATTGTGGCAGAGCATTGGGTGACGCTTCGTTCTGCATTGGATGATGCTGGGCGTGCTCAGATAGACGCACTCGCCCTGGAACTTGCCTAATCTTTTCTTTCTAAGGGCGACGCTTCTCACGCGCCAAGCCAGACTTAGTCTGGCTTGGCTTCGTTCAATACGCGTCGCGTGCTTCGGCTATCGCTTCGCGATACGCCTGCGCCTTCTTGATATTATTCAAATCGCATAATGCGCTAACATCAATTGCGATGCCCCATAAAAATATTGAGCCATAGATAGATGAATTTTCTGCAAAGATGATTGCATGATTGAATAGAATTCATTAAGTCTACCAAATGTTTTCGCGCTCGCGACAAAGCTTGCCCATTTTGCGGCATTCATCTGTGGCTGCTACGAACAGATCATTTTCGCTAATTTTACGTTGCTCAGAGCTCGCTTTAAATGCTGCAGTGAGTATAGCATTTTTGATATAACCACCGCTCAGCTCAAACTCTGTGCCTAGACGGTTAAAGTCGATGCCTTTTTCAATTTCAGCTTGCGGAGCGATGAGCTTTTTCCATAGCTGTATGCGTTCTTCTCTTTCTGGATTTTCAAAAGAAATGCGAAACTGAATGCGTCGCTGGAGTGCTTCGTCAAGGCTTTGCTCATGATTTGTCGTAAGTATTGTAATACCATTGTAACGCTCAATTTCCTGAAGCAGAATGTTGACTTCCATATTGGCATAACGATCGGTACTTTTGCTCGTCTGGGCGACGCGCTTGCTCAAGAGCGCATCTGCCTCATCGAGAAGCAGAATAGCACGACCGGCGCGTGCTGCTGCAAATAGTCTTGCCAGATTATTGCCGGTTTCTCCAACCCATTTGCTTACGAGATTGCTCATATCGACGCGCTGAAGCGGCCTATGCAGCTCACTGGCGATTACTTCTGCTGCAAACGTCTTTCCCGTTCCCGGAGGACCATCAAAAAGAACACAAAGTCCTTTGCCTGTTGAGAGGTGCGATCCAAATCCCCAATCTACCATCACGTGTTCGTGATTCCTTGCAGCAGCCAGTATCTGCTCAAATTCTGCTTTTTGCTTTTTAGGCAAAATAAGGTGGGTGAGGGCACTTTTTTCGACGTGCGATAGAGAAGTCAATCCATCAAAACTCTGGTACATCATAAGCCGGCATGCTTCGTCGAGATGCTCATCTGTTAACGTCTCTTCGTTCTGCGTCAAGTATTGAGCGATAGAAACTGCTTGAGCAATTTGGCTTCCTGTGAGGATGTAATTCGAAGCCAGATTGTCAATAGAGATCTGCTTGGCAATTGTTTTAGAAACTCGCTTTAAATAAAGTTTCCACAATTCTGCGCGCTTGGAACGTGTAGGAGTATCGAATTCGACGATATGATTGGTTTGTGCTCGTATGGCTTCCGGAATGTTTTGCATTGCAGGAACGGTGAATATGACAAGTCCATTATAAGAACTCAGTGCATGATGTATTGCGCGTATACAAGAACCATCTGTGAGTAAATCCTGAATGTCTGGAAAACAGAGTATCCCTTGGCGTGTTTGAGAATCGGAAAAAATCTCATGTATTACAGAAAAACAATTCTTGGACGCAAGGAGCCCAGATGTATTGACGCGGTAGAGAGGTACCTTGAGCTTGTTGGCAACTGCTTCGCAAAACGAGCGCTTACCTGTACCAAATTTGCCGGACAAAAACACGATCAGTGATGCTTTAGGATTTTTTTCTAGGCACAAAAAGAAACCCCTAAATAGTTTTAGAAGTGCATCTTTCTTTTCGCCATCAAATACAAAATCATTCCACGATAGCTGAGGAATAATAAAATCAACAAAAGAAGAGTATGGCGTACTGAGATCTGGCTCTTGTTCCAAGAGTCTTTGAACTACTCCTGTAGCTAGTGCATACTCAACGACATTATTTGAAGAGTAGATTTTTCTTACCAGTCTTGGATTGTCCAAGATACGGATATTTTCGAATTGGGCATAAAACAGAAATTTTTGAGCGCCATGCGGATAGATAAGATCGAAAAGGAAATCGCGCGTAGGGTGTTTTAGCTCGTCATTTCCCTGGAGTGCAGCACATTGTCTAGGTAGGCCGTGTTCGCATTCGAGAATGAACAAAATGAGGAGGATAAATAGTTCAGTCGGTGTCAAGCATTCATCTTTGTATATTTGTATCAGAGGGATAACAGCCCCTTGAGCATCAGCTTCTAGACTAGTTTCGAGCCAAGTATCTAGCTCGTCGTTGATCTGTATATCTTCCATTGTTTCGATGCCTTCCATACGCTTGGCGAGGCGTTTAAAAAGCAAAAACGCGAGGTCAGTTCCTTTGACAATACATTCAAGATTAGCTTCGTTGTGCTGTGTTTCTAACATCGACAATATCCTTTCATATGCGTGTACAACAATCACCTTACCACGATTTACAACAAAAAGTTTGAAATTCCAATAGTCGCGTAGAATTCAAAATTTTCAGTTACATCAAAATGATCTAGGTTGTTTTAGTATTTCCGTAATTTAAGGATGATTTCCAAAATATTACAATATGTTTTTTATATATAAAGAGTGTAATTATCGCAATGTCACTTATCAAAACGAAATAGTAAATAGCTGATGTAAGTACTATTGCTCATGTCTTTAAGTCTTAACAAGCTCCAAATGAGTTGAAGTTGAGCTTTACAAGAGAGTAGGTGGCGTACATCTCTAGCATTGTATGGTGCATCACAATCCATGTGAACATCAGTCGGTGATAATCTTACTCTTTAGTAGCAAGTATAGCAGCACCGAAAGCGTATGAATGCATTCAGTTAAGTACAACAAACACAAAACTCTGAGTATAAGTTTGAGCAAAATGCATAAAATTATTGCTAAACGATGTTAATAATAATCGAAATTTTGCATTTCCTTATATTGCTTATGAATCCGTGAATTTAGGCTTATGGACATTTCGCTTCGGCTGCAGTTCGGGTCCAAATTTTGGGCCCCGCCCCCGCCTCCACCACCGCCGGTTTGCAGCTCAGGGCGAACTGCCGGACAGACGCCTCCGGTAGCTTTCCCTGAGCGTTTTTTTGAAAAATTTCAAAAAAACTTCGTGGTAAAACCGAAAAACTCCACAAAAATTTCTACGTCCAGCGAGTACATGACGCAGAAATTCGTTTGAGCAAACTGCGCCGTAAGCTTTACTCGTTCGTCAACGGAGTATTACTCAGGCGGGATAGAATAGTTACAGGCGGACTGCGGCAGCAAAGACAGGCGAAACGATACGAAATCATAAACGATCTCCTCAAGCAAAGCATTTGTGAGGAGAACAGACCTGTTTTCCTCTATATAGTTATGCCTTCAAAAATTGATTCGTTACGTTTTAAGTGTCGATTTTTTTAGAAGCCGTTTGAGCGCGGTAGCTACGGTATGTCGTATCCGTGGGATATCCTCATAACAAATGGGGATGAAAATGAATTAGATGATCATTGCTGATGTTGAGCTGATGGTGTTGTTGGAGTGCAATAAAGTGTTAAACTAATTCAACATCATCAAAACGAATATCAACAAAAATGCAGTCCCACAACGAAATGAGCATTCACGTGGGGCTGCAGTGAAAAACAGGAAACAATCTTGGGAGCCAATGTTGAAGTTGTCCTGGTCAAGGGAGGAGGGGACTAAACGCTATTTTTTAGCTTCATCTTCTTGAGCTTTTTTAGCTTTATCACCATTGTATGTAGTCCACTCCTTAGCGGTACTGATAATACTACTAGACTCCATAGGCTGGATTGGCTTTACGAAGACATCACCTTTGGTGACATTAATTTTTTTATCATGGATATAGCAATGATCTTGGGTAGGAATGGTAACGACGCTATTAAAACGGTCTATCGTTTTAATAGCATCTTCGGTGGTTGTAATATAGGGTTCATCCAATTTAATATGGGGGACAATGAGTTCAGACTCAGATTTAGCCTCATTACCTGCTTCGTTGACGTCACCAGCCCACGTCATCATTCCGGGAAGATTAATATTGAAGGCTCCAGCCATAGAACCTTGTGCGACATTGAGCCCAGCTTCCTCATTGACATTTTCAATAAATTCCGGCGTATAATAGTACATATACATACCGGAATTGTAATTGGAAAGATCGCTCATGCCCTTAACTTGGGCTACGTCAGAGCCATCCTTTGCATCGACATCATTTTTTGTATTTACGCTGAATGATTTATTTGGATTGTAGGATGTTTTCGATTTCTCGGCTGCGATCTGAGCCTTATCATCATTGAGTGATTCGCGGAATTTTTTTCCGCCATCCTTCATGCAATAATTGAGATCTTCGTCTAGGCTTGTGACAAAGTTGCCTTCTGGTCGTCCAATCGTGTGGTAGAGTCCATAAGCGGTTAAGATATTCCATCCACTTACGATAGCGCATCCACCACTAGTGGTGAATTTTTTCTTTGTTTCGTTTACGGCTTGATCTGAATAGCTGTATGTGTCGCTTACATACTGCTCATAAAATTCTGCTTCGGGTTCAGCCTCAAATTCTTTGCGAACTGATAATTTAGGAAGCGCCTGTTTGCAATACTGAGGCAGTGTTGCACAAAACTTTTGAAGGAGTCGGTTTGTTTCAGAATCACTGCGCTTTTCAAACTCTTTTGAAGTTGAAATCGGCGTTCCATCATCCCTTTTGTTGTCAAATTTTGTAGGATTTACTTTATTCGTTCTTCTAGCAAAAGCTTCGATGATTTTGTCGTGATATAAAGCCTGTACTTTTTCGCATCTCGCTTGATCAAACGAAACCGATTTGTTTGCTTTGTTTGCGGAATCTACTGATGCATGATCAGCCATATTCGTCTCTCCATTTTTATTCTGAGTAGATGTTTTCACAGTCCTAGCCCATGACGTTTCGTTTCATGCAGGATGTGCTTTTACTTAGGTCATGACCTATTAATATAATGATATACCTCATTCATAAAAATATGTCAACTCGTTGTGCTTATTAGGAGAATACGCAGCTGCGTTATGTTTACTGCTCATATGTGTAGGGGGCTCTTAGACCAAAGGAAGAATACATTGAACGCTCACTGCTTTCCTGCTAGATTTCACTTACAACCACGCAAATCCTGATAAACCGATTAAATTCAGTGCTAACGGTACATCAGCTAACATGAGGGGATCAGTCGTTGGGTGGACACGTAGCAAACCTGAAGTTCGTAAGATTGTTTACGGAGACTGCAATGTTTAAATCTACTATTATATATTGATGTCTTTGCTGTTAGTGAGAATTGTGTTGTGAACATCAATGGATTTGAATGCGCAAAATGGTGATTGCGTATTGCGAATCCAACTCTATATCTATAAACTCATCCTAATTCGTCTTCCTGGCTGTTACAGCGTTGACGATAATAATAGTAATCAAGAAGTAGAGATTTGCCGCATGAATAGAGATGAATTAGATCGTTGTCTTAATCCAGAAACATTCCGTGAAGAAGCTTTTTCACGTTTAAAAGCGGAATATCCATGGGTTACAAAAGAGGATTTGAATCCCAATTACCATTTTGATATCGAAAACGTTGATGGAAAATATAAATATATACAATATGAGATCCAAGAAGACGGAACGCGAAAAGAAATATATTCTGAAACGTACGACCTGGAGGAAAAAGATGGTATATTTGAACTCGTGTTTCGCTATTTCAGTTTCATAGATCATAAAGAAAATTGCTCTTTTTTTAATGCTAACGATATTTATCGTAGTATCTATGAAAAATATAAAAGATATGTTTTAATGAGCGATCGTGCAAAGTTTCCATACGGATATGATATCAATATCTACGTTGAAAGAGCATTTCGTAAACTAAAAACAATGTTCCCATGGGTTACGAAAGATGATCTAAATCCGGAATATAGATATAATATTGAAATGATTGATGATAAATACGAATATGTTGAATACTGCGTTCAAAAAGACGGTAGTGAAAAATATTATATCATGTCTGAACGTGAAGGTATGAGCCCGGATTCTTTTGTTCGAACATTTATATTCAGGAATAAGGAATACCTATTAGAGCACGATGAAGTCATTTCTGAATGCTCAATACTGCCGCCTGAAAGCACAGATCCTGGCGGATGGCATATAGAAAGGTATGTCATTCAAAAACGCAAACGTGGCGACTATACGCTTTTTGTTCAATCGGGTGATAGAAACTCAGGAAGCTTTTCCGTTACGCTTATTCCAAGAACTTGTTTTGAGGCTGACAATTTTGATGAATTTTTAGCACGTTACGCTGAGGCTCTGCCCAGTTTTGGGGTGGATACCGATTTCTTATATCGTAATTCAGACTTTAGATCTTTTTTGGGTTATGCGTGATATAACTTCTTTTGTTATGTTATTCACATCACTGCTGTCCCATAACATATTTTCATTAACTATAACGAAATGCGTTTGTTACAGAATTTTAGACTTTTCTTATTCTCATTCTGTCCTGCGGACGGCCCAAAGGGGCGTCGTATTGAGGATGCCCCTTTGGAATCCCGCATTCTTTTGAGAGCGTTTGACACATTTCTTCGTCACCTTCCTCAATCCTTTCGGTTACAGCCTTA
>JAZRWH010000166.1:0-6370 GCA_045599585.1 Myxococcota bacterium | reverse complement strand
GCCTCAATAAAAAGGCGCATCTTCGTCGTCATCTTCGCAAGTCATCGTTCGGTCACGTACGCTAGTACGCTCCCTCCGATTCCTGCTTGCTTCCTCGAATCAGCATCCTTTTGCATCGGCGAAAGGATGTCGCCTCAATATAAAGGCGCATCTTCGTCGTCATCTTCGCAAGTCATCGTTCGGTCACGTACGCTAGTACGCTCCCTCCGATTCCTGCTTGCTTCCTCGAATCTGCATCCTTTTGCATCGGCGAAAGGATGTTGCCTAAATAAAAAGGCGCGTCTTCGTCGTCATCCTTTTGCATCGGCGAAAGGATGTCGCCTAAATTAATAGGCACATAGCTATAAAGCCCTGGAACTTAATTGCTTCAGGGCTTTTTTATGCCAAGCGTTTGGCTTTATTAGCCGGCAGAACGCACGCACGCGTCGTGAAGCCGAAGGCAAGCAGCGGGCGCACTGGTTGAGCTGTAAAAGTTCTTTTTGTCTATTCCAAGCGCAGACAGCCGGCCGTATTTGCGAAGCAAATAGGCTGGCTTCGCCTATTCGCCATAGGCGAATAGGCGAAGCCACACACAGACAAGGTGCATCACTGCGAGTGAGGAAACTCGATTGGCACCTCGCAAATTTGCCCAAAGCCGCTTTTGGGTGCAGGGTAGGGCGGCCAGTTTTTGGTGTTCGTTGGATTTGCCAGGTTTGGTATGGTTTCGAAACGTAAAATACAGCGTAAAAAAGCGCCCGTAGATAAACAAACGTACAAAAGTCTGCTGCGCGTGATCCTGATCGTCGTGGGAGCATGCCTGATTGCTTTTGCTATTCCTTACGGTGCGTGGAAGCTCTACCGGTTCAAGGCTGATGAAGGCTCGTTTAAACCCGAAAACATCCTTATTTCGGGCAATGTACGTGCTTCGGATGCTGAGATTAAAGAAGCGGCTGATCTTGAGCGCGATGATATCAATCTTGTTGAACTCAATTTCCGCGAAGTGCGTTCGGCCATCGAGGCGCTGCCATGGGTCAAAACGGCTCGTATCGAAGCGGAGTACAGCACGCAAACGCTCAAGATTCAAATTGAAGAACATACGCCACTCGGAATCGTCAGCGAAAACCAACTCAAAGTCGTCGACGAAAACGGCGAATTTATCAAAATGTGGGCCTCTACAGATGAATTGACGCCCCCAATCGTATCGTCCCAGCACACGATTGAGGCGCGTTCTGACATCATTGTGACGGCCTTTGCGCTCGCAACGCGCGCACATGAAATGGGTTATCCGCACCAAGTCGAAGAAGTGCATTACGACGATGCTACGGGATACACACTGTTTACCGATTCCACCGAAATCAGACTCGGATACGATCGTTTTGACGAACGCCTCGACCGGTTACTTGACGTCGATCACTACCTCGCTGAAAAATCTGTCGGTGCAGCTTATATCCTTTTGGATGCCGAAGATAACCTGAACAAGATCTATATCAAACCAGACTTTAGTACTAAAACAGGCGCCGAAGGTGCCTCTTCGAAATAATCAATCAAACGGAGAAAAACGTTCATGAGCGAGAAAGATAGAAAAATTCTCGTTGCCCTGGATGTCGGAACGAGCAAGACTTGCGCGGTCATAGGGGAAATGACGGATGAAGGACTCGATATCGTAGGCATGGGCAGTGCCGTATCGAAAGGCATTCAAAAAGGCGCCGTGACCAATATTGAATCCGCCGCCCAAAGCATTCAGTCAGCGCTTGAGGATGTCGAAGTTGCGATACAGCAGGAAGTGACGAGTGTCATTATGTCTATCTCCGGCACGCATATTAAGGGAATGAACTCCAACGGCGTTGCAGCCGTTAAATCGCCCGAAGTCAGCGACGACGACATAGCTCGCGTTTTGGACAGTGCGAATGCCGTAGCGATTCCGCCCGATCGTCAGTTTCTGCATGTTTTGGCTCAGGAATATATTTTGGATGGTCAAGCAGGTATTCCAGATCCTCGCGGAATGACGGGGGTTCGCCTCGAAGCGAAAGTGCACATTGTGACGGGGTCGGTGAACTGTGCGCAGAATTTGATGAAAGCCGTCAATAAAAACGAGGTCTCGGTTTCGGACATCGTGTTGTCGCCGCTTGCAGCGAGTGAGGCCGTGCTTTCGCAGGATGACCGTGAAATGGGGTGCGTGCTCGTGGACATTGGTGCGGGTACAACGGATATCGCGGTGTGGAATAAGGGCGTGCTCGTTTATACGGCTGTATTGGATATCGCAGGCAATCACATTACGAGCGACTTGGCGCAGGGGCTTCAGGTGAGCTTGCAGGTTGCCGAAAAGCTCAAGATCACGTCAGGTTGTGCCATGCACGACGCCGTGGGGGCCGACGAAGCCATTCAAATTCCGGCCGTGGATGGCCGTGACGTGCGTAAATTCCCGCGCAGTGTTTTGACGGACATTATCGAACCGCGCCTCGAAGAGATCTTTGATCTCGTCAATCAGAAGATCGTCGAATCGGGCTGCCGAGATTCCATTCCTGCTGGCATTGTCTTGACTGGCGGCACGGCACTCATGCCCGCCCTCCCCGAACTTTGCGAAAAGTCGTTCGGACTTCCCGTCAAACGAGGCCTGCCGCGCAATATTGGCGGCAACACCGACCAGGTCATGCATCCCAAATTCGCGACTGCCGTGGGGCTTCTCTTCCATGCTGTAAATCCGCCCGACATCAAATCTTATGGCAATCCCGAGAACAAACGCACCGGTTTTCTTGGCAAGTTGTTGAATTGGTTCAAGCAGATCGTGTAAGATATCCGTAATCGTTGCATATTTATGGTTAGGCCCGGCCTATTTCATACAAAAAAGAGACGCCTTCTAGGCGTCTCTTTTTGTATTTGAAATACGGCCGGTCGCGTCGGCCTATTCGCCTTCGGGCGAATACGGCCGTCGGTGTGCGGGCCATGCTTTGGCATTGGCCGCACACGCACTTTGCGTTTTGTATGAATACTTGCGAGTACAGTGGAATTCACGTAAAAAACATAGTGTATGTGTTTGCGTTTCACGGATCTGTGGGATCGTTGATGCGCATGACATACCACACTTAATTTATCATTATTCTTTTTGCCGCTGAAGTTAAGTTGGCACTTTAATCTTGTTTTATAAGGAGTTTTTGTATGAAGCGTTTGTTTGCTCTTGCCGCTTTGGCACTTTTAAGTATGCCAGCATGTGCAGGTATGTTCCAGAGTACGGCACAGGTCGTTGATCCTGTTGGCCCGATGATGATTTCTGTTCCTGCTGGCACGGTTCAGCATACGACGACAACGGTCAATGGCAACGGCGTTTATATGAACGGTTCGGCTGGAAATGACGAGATCGGCGTCAATCAGGAAGTTTACGCGTCTGACCAGGGGATTGCGGGTAATATGCAGGCTGGTTCGCTCGTAGGCCACAGCGAAGTCTCTGCTACGGGCATGTCTACGACGATCGTCGATCAAGCAACGGGCGAAACAGTTTCGCTCCAGATGGGATTCCCCGGTATGGTGCCTCCTCCTACGACTTCCGTTACAACGACAACGGTTACAACGGATGCAATGGTCGAAATCGAATGCGGTATGTCTTTGGAGTCTCATGCTGAACTCCTCGAGACCATCCGTGCCAACGAAAACGCCACGATGACGCTCGGCACGATCCTTAATGACGCAGCTGCTTCCAATCGTCTTACGACGGCTCAGGTCATTGCGGTTCTCAAAACGCTCGGTTATGAAATGCAGCGCAGTGATGCCGCTGTCGCATTCTATCCCAACGTCTGCGATCCTGGTAACTGGTTCAAAATTTACAATGTTGTCGGGCCTGCTACGGCTGATGACATCAAAGATCGTATCAGCCATGGTGGTAGACGTTCCAACGATAATCCCTACGGCTTTGATAGCGATTTCTAATCGTTAGTTACGGTTGGGTATTGTAAGAGACGCATTTGGATGCGTCTCTTTTTTGTACCTTTAAACGCGTAGCCGTATTGGCCCAAGGCCAATAGGCGAAGCTTATTTATCTTGCGGCCGTATGCAATAGGCCGCAAAGCGCAGCCGTATTGGCCGTAAGGCCAATAGGCGAAGCCCGCAAAATGAAAATTGCAGCCGTGAAATCATAACGGTGTGTTAAGGGTTATTTTGTGCGGCAGAACAAAGACTGCCATGGACGCGCTAAATCAAACACGTAAACGAAAGGACAAACAGGAGATTCGAAATATTTATGAACCCCTTTGATTCAAAGACAATGCTGCCAAATAGTGAACTGACGATAACGTGTGATGATTCGGCAGCTGGCGGCTGCGTAGTGCGTAAATTGGCAGAACTTCCTCGTTGCTCCTATCAAACTAGGCAACTCAATGTTTTGAACGACGGCAAGACCATCGTCGGTGAGGCTCTCATTCCGGACAATGGCGCAGCAAAACACCCGCTCATGATTTTTTCGCACGGTTTGGCTGTCAATCACGATCACCTTGCAGGCTATTATCAAGAGGTCGCGGCTCTTGGCATTGCCGTGTACACCTTTGATTTTAGAGGCGGCAGCAGCACGTCAGCCAGCGAAGGCAATTCAACCGAAATGAGTGCCATGACTGAAGTCACAGACCTCGAAGCTGTTTTGAAGCAGGCCAAGACGTGGGATTGGGTGGATCAAAACAAGATCGCGCTGTTTGGACATAGTCAGGGTGGTTTTGTAACGGCACTCACAGCTGCACGTCATCCCGATGATATTTGCTCCATTCTTCTTATTTCGCCGGGTTTTAATATTCCTGACACGGTACGCGAATCGTTTGCACAATATATGGCCGAAGGGAGAAATGATTTTCAGTGGGGTGGAATGTCGCTCGGCATGATCTTTGTCGATGATATGATAAATTACGATCCCTATTCGGAAGTTCGAAATTTCAAAGGCAAAGTATTATTAGTGCACGGAGACGCTGATCGGATCGTTAAGATAGACTATTCGCGCAAGCTTAAAGAGATCTACCCAGAAGTTATGTATCGTGAAATCAGTGGTGGCAAACATATCTTTAAGGGTGACAGCCTTACTGCAGCGCTCGAATGTGTTGTTGAATTTGTACAAAAAACGGGTTTTCTTAAAGTATCGTCAAGCGCCGATATTATAGCACGACCTTGATTTCTTGAAGTAAGTAAGCATAAATTATGGGATGGTGTTAGGGGATGAGCAGCGAGCAGGAGAGTGGTAAAAAGTCGTATAGAGCTGTGCTATGGTTTGGATCCATTTTCTTTTTAATTGGTTTGATCATGACTCTTGTATGGCTTCCTTCGCTCACGTCGTTAGAAATGACGGAGGCGGAAGTCACAGGGATGAAAGAATGCTATTGTGACGATGAAATCGGCGAAAAATATGTGTATTCGTTCGAGGTTGATGATAAGACTTATAAGGGGAGTGAGCGCGTCTGTACCTGTTCTGGCATAGGAAGAAGTGAAATTGGTGAATCTGTGACCATCTTATTTGACGCAGATAAGCCAAAGAAGAATGTGTTGTTCTCAGATTTGGTTCTTCCGTTCGTATCTTTTATTGTTGGTTGTGTGATACTGATTTGTTTTGGTGTGTTGAATCGTCAAGCGAAAGAAGAGGCAATGATAAAAAAGCAATTAAAGAAGTAAGTTCATCAGCTTTTTTTTGATGCGCCTGCGTTGTAATGATTGGTGTTTGTTGTTATAATTTTTATAGAGTTTTATGGATGTAAAGAAAACAGATATTAGTAATTTTAGATTTGGGCTGGGGTTGGCTTTAGTCGGTTTGATTTGGAGCTTGGTATGGCTTCCTTCATTCACGTCGTTAGGAATGGCGGAGGCGGAAGTCGTAGGGACGGAAGACTGCAGTTGTAAAAGTCAAAGAGGCGTATTGGATGTGTATTCCTTCAAGTTTGAGGATAAGACTTATAATGGGACTGCGAAGAACTGTATTTGCTCTCGCATACCGGAAGATGAAATCGGTAAAGGTGGGACACTCTTATTTGACTCAGATAAGCCAGATAACAATCTGCCGCTCTCAGATTTGATCATTCCGTTTGGTATTTTTAGTTTTTGGCTGTGTGATTATGATTGCTTATGGTGTGGCAAATCGTATGGCAAAGAGCAGGCAATGATAAAAAAGCAATTAAAGAAGTAAGTTCACTAGCTTTTTTGATGTGCCTGCGTAGCGCTGAGTGGGGATGGTGTCAGTCTACAGTGAAAAAGAGTAGTCAATTTTAACGTGGAAATACGAAACGTTGTTTTTTGATAGCGTCCACACGAGTTCGCAAAATCGAAAAAACTAAAAAAGCCATTGGAATTCCGGTAAGATGAATTTGCTGAAACTCTCATCGAGACAGGAGGAACCAATGGCGAGAGTAATAAATAGGACAGAACTTCTTGA
>JAZRWH010000165.1:0-11636 GCA_045599585.1 Myxococcota bacterium | reverse complement strand
CATTGGGCCGTCCGCAGGACAGAAGTGAGTTCTGCACGCGCGCTGGGATTCCAAAGGTGCTTCCGCGATACGACGCCCCATTGGGCCGTCCGCAGGACAGAATGAGAATAATAAAAGTATAAAATTCTGTAACGAGCGCATTTCGTTACAGTTAATGAGAATATGTTGTGAGACAGCAGTGAAAAGATAACAATTTATGTGATCGTATGTAAATAGAGTGGCATTTTCGTAAAATAAATAAAAAAGCCGACTTGTTATAAGTCGGCTTAATTCTATGAGAAATTAGAATGTGATGACAATGTCATCTTCGGTATTTTCCTTACCATCAGGACCATACGATGTGATGGTTGTTTTATTTCCCTGTAGCTCAAATTTATACGCATTACCCCATACATCACGATCAGTGTCTTTGTCTATTAGGTAATCCCCATCAGGTGTGTGGCTAAGTTGATATAGATTGGTAGCACGCTTTTTATATAGAAGGTGATATTTGTTGCACGCTTCTCTAATGCTATTGAGCTTCGAAATTGTCAATGTGCAGAGGTGAATGGTTCGGGCTTTTGGGTCTACGTCAGCGCCAGCTTCAATAAGTAAATGCGTAATTTCAAAATGTTCGTTGCTGTCTGCATTGTAAAATGGTGTTCGTTCGTTGTTGTCCTTTATATTGCCGTCAGCGCCAGCTTTGATGAGTACTCTTACGAATTCAATATGTCCATGGTACGCGGCTATATGAAGTGGTGTTTTTCCCTCAATATCTTTTTCATTCACTTTTGCGCCAGCTTTGATGAGTGCTTTCGCGAATTCAACATGTCCCGGCCATGCGACTATATGAAGTGGTGTTTTTCCGTCATTATCTTTTTCATTCACCTTTGCGCCAGCTTTGATGAGTACTTTTGCAATTTCTAAGTTTCTGTTTTCTGCCGCCATATGAAGTGGTGTTTTTCCGTCATTATCTTTTTCATTCACCTTTGCGCCAGCTTTAATGAGTACTTTCGCGATTTTCTCATCTTTTGCATTATGAAGTGGCGTTCTTCCGTCAGTATCTTTGGTATTCACTTTTACGCCAGCTTTAATGAGTATTTTCGCGATTTCTTCATCTATTGCATTATAAAGTGTCGTTCTTTCGAAATCGTCTTTTGCATTTACATTTGCGCCAGCTTCGATGAGTACTTTCGCGATCTCTTTATCTTTTGCATTATGAAGTGGTGTGGCACCATACATGTCACTAACATTAGGATCTGCTCCGGCGGCGAGGAGCATTTTTGCGATTGTTACATTTCGTGCCAAATGAAGTGGCCTGATGTGATAATCGGTTTTAGCATTCGCATTTACGCCAGCATCGAGCAACAGTTTTACGATTTCAATCTCCCCGCTTATTGCTGCTTCATGAAGTGGGGTTCGACCTTCACGGTCTCGGGTTTCCAAATCTGCACCAGCACTGATGAGCAATTTCGTGATTTCTATATTGTTGCCTACTGCTATTCTTATTCTCATTTTGTCCTGCGGACGGCCCAAAATGGCGTCGTATCGCGGACGCCCCTTTGGAATCCCCGCGCTCTTTTGGCGCGCGTGCAGAACTCACTTCGTTCAGACAAGCTGCACGCGCGGCAGACCCATGGTGTATGCAGGTAAATGGGATGGATTTAATTCGCTCATCGGCGGGCGCGAACTTGACTTCGTCTTCAACATGCGCGCCCGCTCGTCTGGTGCGCCCGCTGCTTGCCTTCGGCTTCGCGACGCAGGCGATTTAACAGTAATCTTAGGTCTTTTTCATGCTTAGAAACGACTATAATCGATAAAACAAAGCTACTGTAATCCGAGTATTCTAGGAAAATTTCGTGGGACAGCAGTGAAACATTATATATTATTAGATTACTAAACATCACAAATGAGGTTGTATAAAAGGACGAAACAAACTTGTTCTATTGTCTGCAGTGTTATTAACCGGTGGACTGACTGGGTGCGGAAACGATTCTGCTTGTGGGCTCACCGAAGAAAGCTGTTATTTAGTGTTAACATCTCAATACCACACGATCACTGTGGTGGTGTTTAACATAACGGCGCTACGGGATTGCTATCATAAGGGCGCATTTTGTAGACAAATTATATATTTAACACCATCCTACAAAAAGCTCAATCACAGCAGCCAAACAACTCATTGTATAAACACAATGATTATAAAGAATAATTTTAGGCACATAGAGGCATTATTTTGCTTCAAACACATCAATTTGATAGACGAGCACCTTTTTGTTGTTTCCACTTGCAGTGGGCTGAATCATAACTTCAGTCGCATCTTGAGAAGGCGCAAAAGCATAGAAAGCCTTGTCGGAGGATGCTTTCCAAACCGCACTTTTAGGCACTGATCCATTGTCTTTGACACCGAGTTCATTTTCGGCAACAGTACTTGTAAGTTGTGCCTTAATAACAATATTCGCAGGCAGAGACGAAAGTTTTATATAATTGGATGAGGCATATAAATTAATATTCGAGTTGACTTTTCCATTTGCGCTGATGCTAAGATCATATCCAGCATCGTACGTAATAGAATAAGATTTTCCCGTAGCTTCATCGTAAGAGCACCCATCTGCCGAAATACCATTATTTACAGCTACAACTTCACTACAGCCCAACGCAGGTTTAAAGGAAAAAATGAGCTGACCAACGCTGTCATCTTGCTCAGCACATTCAGACGCATCGAGCGAACATAGAACACAATTGAGCATACCAGACATTTTGTCATTAGCCGTTACACTGGCACACGTTGCACCGGCCAATTCCTTACCATCACACATTTCTCCCGCATCAATAATGCCATTGCCGCATGTATTAGCGACTTTTATGGTTTGTGCTTCCGTTAAAAAAGACGCGGATGAAGAATAAACTGCTGTTGTATTTGACGCCGAAACTGGACAGAAGAAATAACTACTATTATCAGGTGATGTTACCGCAACGACACAGTAATTATCTCCCTCCCCCAAGACATCCCCTGAAGCAGAGATCAAAAAACCATCCTCAGATGCCGATAAATTCTCCGTTGTCACGATACTTCCTTTCCACTTTCTTGTAGCCAAGGTCAGATCGGTCGTACAGTACACGCCGGCACCACCGATTTTACTATCAGGCGTAGCAGTTCCTGTTGCAATAACGGTATTGAGCTTATCCGTCAAGCTTACGCTTGTCGATGTACAATTTGGCAATAAAATGCAGCCAGAGCCAGAATCTGCATATCCTTCAACACACGTGTAAGCACACACACCATTTGATCGACAACCATCGATCGAAGCAGAATTTTCGACAACACACGTTTTAAGATAATCCTCAACAGTACAAGCGGGAGCAGAGATTGCTTTGTAACAACCAAAAGCTTTACTCGTCGCATCAAATCGACAAACCTTTGTACCGCAATCCCCAGCATCCGCTTCTAAAACGCCATCATTGCAAATCTTGAGGGTATTACCTTCACACGCTTTATTACCATGTTCAACTTGAATCGGAACATTTCCATCGAGTGCCTGGCAAGACAATTTAGGTGTTGGAAGTATGCATTCCGTTGCGCTTTCATTTTTAATATAATTATCTTCACACGAAGAAAGCATGCAAATTCCATCAGAAATCTCCGCCACACCATGTATAAAACTACAATCCTTTTCTGCGATACAATGTGATTGAGAAGCATCAAAAATATAGCCGTTATGACAGGAAATAAGATGACATTTACCGTTAAGGATTTCTATTTTACCATTTGGCTCATTGCACTCAACGTGTTCCTGACACGATTTTTTGTCTTCTGCAACGTCAAACCCCACTTCACACGTTTTCACGACACACTGATCGAAGCGACAAGTCATTTTCGCGGCATTTTCGGCGAGCTCGCATTTTGAAGGAATACACGTAGCCTCGGGATCTTCAAGGCACCCAGCCGAATTAACGTCGCAAATAGGTGTATCCTCCTCACAGATGGTAATTTTCCACGCACCGTCTTGACAAATAGAAAGCGCATTTTCTTCGCAGACTACCTTTCCTTCGACGCAAGACGATTCTTTCTCTTCGTCATCGCAAGCAGCACACAACGCAGCAATCGTTGCAAACGAGAAGAAAACCTTCGTCATATATTTCGCATTTCGAATCATAAGATTGTGCTCCAAGGTGTACGCTTTGATAAACTAAAGCTAGTGATAAATACTGTTTAGGCGCAGAATTTGTGAAGTTTACTCATACAAATGATGACAAACCTTTGTAAGATTAGACTTAATTTATGTTTTGAGCAACGGCGTTTTAGAAGCCGAAATCTATTGTCATGCGTGAGGGGGTAGCGGCGTATCACCGAAGCAAAATGAAACAAGATCGATAACGTGCACAATATGCTTCGGTGATAGACGCTCAGGGGGAAACATCCCCCTCCAAGAAGCAATCCAGAGGAACGTTATTTTACAGAGCGGTTACGTTTTGGAAAGACAAAATGGGCGCCATCATGAGCCAAGAAAGTATTTGGAAAGACTTCTCTAGCCTCTTGAAGAAGGTCATTAAGATTCATGTAGCGCTGGGAGAAGTGTGAGAGAATGAGCTGTCCAGCGTCGGCATCACGCGCAATCGAAGCGATCTGTCGTGCTGTCATGTGCATATATTCGTGAGCCTGTTTTGCTTCATTTTCGCAGTACGTTGCTTCAGCCAAGATCATATCGGCGCCCTGTGCAAGTTTTCGTACGCCTTCACAAGGTCGGGAGTCCATAATGTGTGCAAAACTCTGTCCTGGGCGCGCCGTACTGACATCTTCGAGCATGATTCGCCCTTCTGGAGTATCCAGGAACCCCTGAGTTTTGAGCAGACCTACAGCAGGACCAGCGATACCCATGGCATTAAGCTTATCTGCGCAAATCGTTCGAGAAGGCTGTTCATCGAGACGATAACCATAGCATTCTGTACGATGGTCGAGCGCGGCACACGAAAGCCGAATCTTGTCATCATCAAACAAAACGCCGGGCTGAGAAATTGGATTTTTAACAATATTCACAACACTCTGAAACAGGGAAGCATGCTCCATTGCATCAAAGAAACACGAGCCACCCGCTGGAAAGTAAGCATTTACCGTATGCGAAACTTTGTCGAGGCTGAGACGCTGAATCACGCCGGGGAGGCCGAGGCAGTGATCACCGTGAAAATGCGTCAGCATGATGCGCGTAATTGAAGAAGCCGCGACATCGGCATGGATCATTTGTCGTTGCGTACCGTCCCCGGGATCAAACAAGATACCTTCATTATCCCAGCGCAAAAAATAACCATTATGATTTCGCTCGCGCGTGGGGACCTGAGCGGCGGTGCCGAGGATTACCAATTCACGTTGTGCCATAGCAATAAGTTTCCAAATATAATTGATCGAACGGTATAATCATGTTGATTAAGCATGATTATGAAGATTTTGGAGTAACGAAGCATTGCAACTTAGGTAAAGTGCAATGCGTTGAAGTGTTAATGAATAATATTCAACAACGCTTCATTATATTAGTATAAGAGAGAATTTATTCGAAGGTACATCTTCGTGCATCCGAGAAACCAGCGATACTTGATGCAGGTGGTTCAGCGATAAATTCTATCGGCGGGCGCGAAGTCACAACACCCTTGGGCAAAACAGAGTTATCGGGATGCATGGACGCTGATTCATCTTCGTGAGATTGCGCAAAGCTTTGAGAAACGCCCGTTAAAAAAGCCGCGAGCGCAGCGGTGGAAGTTTGAATAAAAGCGCGTCTTTTCATGCAAAGAAAACCGATGGATTAAGGAAGAGAGCACAAACCGCCATGCCATTCCAGACAAGTGGCTTCGAAGCTGGTGAAGCTGCACGCAAAAGCGAAGCGAGCGACAAGCGAATACGGTGAAGCGGTGTGACGCCGACCGGGACACCATCTTCGTACAGAATGCCGCCATCAGGGAGGTAAACAAACGATGGAAGAGAGGTGTCTGCAGCAGGCACACAACGGATTTCTTCGACAACGAGCGTACGTTGAGCAACATTTTTGGCAAAACCAGGAACGTACGCAGGCAAAGTCTCAGCGCCGAAAAGAACGGGATAAAAGACATCGCTTTTACCTGCAGGATCAATTGCGTGACCATTGGGCGTAAGCGTCTTGAGAATCGAAGCAATCAAAGGCAGAGCCGTATTTGAACCAGCTTTTTTTACTGATTTTGCTTCTACGTCACTCGCAACGAAACCGCAGGCACGTCCATTTTTTATGAGCTTGACCGTCTGGGTACGTTGACCGCGAGCGTCGTGCGTGACACCAGGCAACTCAAAGCCTTCGAACGATGGATCGCAAGACAGATTGAGGGCCTCGTTAACGCAAAGAGCGTCTGAATCATCTTTAGAAGAGCCGAAAATTTTAGCAAAAGCATTCAAGCCTGAAGCATTCGCAACAAACCCCGTCAAAACTTCATTGAGGAGATATCGCACAGCCGATGGAGCCAACACAATGGCATCAATATTTGCGGGCGTCATAGCACACAAAGGCGCCTTAGCGATAATTCGAGTTTCTTCGCAATAATTGTGAATATCAGCAACGGGATCCACGTGATGCGATGTTTGACAGAATCGTCTTTTACGAAGTGGAGAATCGGGCAAATAAAACGTATATGATTCATCTATGCGTGTTTCGGGTCGAAACGACGAATTTTCGGCATCAGCCCAAGCCCAAGGAAGAGGAGAATCGTTCCATGCGATCCTACCCGTTTTCCACGAGATTTGAGCGTCAAACAGGATCCCCTGTTTGAGTTCAGCTTTGGTACTCTGCCATAGCCTATGGAAGACGAGCGCCGGCAGAGCCACAGCGAGTTCGGCGTCATACAACACATTTGATGGGGAGGCAGGCAGGGGTTCGCTAGAGAGGCGCACATTTTCGGCGGCATCGAAGTTTTGGAAGAGAAAATCAGAGTCATTTTTTAGGTGCTCTAATTTTGAGAAATCGCCAAACAGTGCATGTTTAATGGAATTTTTTTTTGATTTTTTGGGAATTCTGAGTGCATCGATCTGAAGATTTGAGCCGAAAGAATAGGATTGAATGCGTGCAGCTTTGATGGACAAATCGACCCATTCAGCGCCACGCGCCATGAGGCGTTGAGAGCTCATTTTTAGGGGCGCGCTAGCCACCTCACGCCAAGCAGATTCAAAGAGGCTCAAATCGTTCAATGTAGTTCAATGCGAAAGAAATCTATTTAAAAATAGAAGTGTTAGAATTCAATAATTTAGATTGTTTTTTTAATTTACTACTGGACACTTTTGAGGAAGCAGTGCGTATTGAACAGCACTATTCATCCTGGGGCGGCACTTCGATGTTTGCGTCATCGACCATACTTTTGAAAGTTTCAGCCTGTTTAATGGCAGCTTGTTCGATGAAATCGGGTTCAATATGCTGCATATTGTTTGTGAGCGTGCCATCAGGGTCAGGGATACGAATTGTAGGCACTTCGATACCCGTTTTTTCGAGCACACGTTGACGCTGTTCAGGGGTAAGGACGACTTCAACGACAGCTTCGAAATCGACATTAATCTTATCAGCGCCTTCGGCGATTTTGTCGGCTTCGGCCTGGAGTTCATCGCAAAGCGCCTGTAATTTTTCTGCAGATTTGTGAATTTCCTGAATCAGCAGATCGCGTTCATCATCATCTTTACAATTTTGGGCAGCTTCAGCGAGTATTTGGAGCGCTTTTCGTTCATCATCAATTTTAGAAGTATCGAGAGCCATGAGAAGAGTTCCTTCGAGTTAAGCTAAATGCAATGCGTTAACCAACACAAAAGCACGAATATTCTACTCTACAAACAGAGTAAGTTAAAACATTATTAAGCGTCCTATTATTCCGGCGTATTGAGCCTTAAGGCGAAAAGCCGGAATGGCGAAGCGTATCGGTGTGCCGATAGCTTCGCCCAAGGGAGAGAATACCGCTTAAGATTTTTTACCCCAGACCATTTGAGCGACCTCGCGAGCTTCGTTCGTAGCATCAGTTTCGGCCTGAAAGAAGAGTTTAAGGCGTTCAGCTTCTTGGATAGCAGCGAGCATAGCGGAATCGACGAGAGCGTCGGCGGGATCTGGCTGACCGAGATTTTTTTGCCATTCGTCGAGTTCGATGAGGTATTGGCGGTAATCATCTTCGTATTCATTGAGACGATTGGCCTGACGGATGGCCATAACGGTAAAGTCTTCGGGCGTTGAACTCGACATACCGTGAGTAATTTCGCCATCTTCATCGCTAAGGATGAGGACATCCATATCGCGCCCGGTTTCTTTTTTAACAATATCTTTTTGAGCGGGCGTAAGTTTAATCTCGACGCACGTCTCGTAATCGAGTGGCATAGCGGGCGGTTCAGGAGGAGCCGGCATATTCGTCGCTTCTACATTTTCATCAGGCATGATTTTATTATCGGACATAAAACACTCCAAGAGCAAGTGAGCCGAGAATCAAAACTCATTGAAGTTTACCACAAAACAGCGCATCAAAACCAGAAATGCGAACAAAAGCAGACAAATAACGGCAGTTTAACTGTCTTGTCGCAAAAAACACTTTCACAGAGGCGCAATTTTTGCGAAATTAACGCGTCATATTTTGGCCCACAGGGATCAAGGAGAGTTGATCATGGCAAACGAAGGCGAAGGTGTTTACACGAAGACGTTTACGAACGGCACCAAACAATTTGAAGTAAGTTACGCACGCGGGAAACTAAACGGCGTTATGCGCCGGTGGGCCCAGAACGGTCAACTAATCCTCGAGAGGCATTATGTTGATGATGTTCTGGAAGGACGTTCAAAGCGGTGGTACGAGAATGGTCTACCTCAGGAAGATGCCTTTTATATAGATGACAAACTTGAAGGTGAATACATCCAGTACGACAAGCGAGGAAACATAGCGATGCGTGCGAAATTTGTAGATGGCAAAATCGACGAAGATTCGATACGAACGACCTAAAGCAACTCTTTAATTTTTGTTATATCTTATTGAATTATAAGAGAATTTTAATGCGAAAACGTCATTTTCTGCTTTTAACTTTTCTTCTTGGGGGCTGTACAGAGTCTGGAGAAGATTTTTCATTTGCCGTGCAAGCAGAACCTTCGCGCGGGCATGCCCCAGCGAACGTTATTTTTTCGCTCGAGCGCGATGATGCTCAAACGTTAGGCGACTGCAAGGCCTCGTGGGATTTTGGTGACGGCGTCACGTTACAAGGTGATATCGACGCAGAACACAAGTACAAGACCTCAGGGAAATACGATGTATCTGTATCGCTTGAATGTGGAAAAGAGAGCAGCAGTGCCACAGCACGCGTTGAAATATACGATGAAATTGACCTTTCGCTTGCTTCGCTTAGCGCTCGACCGCACGATGTCAGTACCGACAGTTCGCTTGAAGTATCTGTTCAGGTTATGAATCTAGCGGATGCGCCGCTCAAAGTTCCTACCAATTTAGATTTTTACCTTTCTACAAGCGCTAATTCATCGAAATTTACGCCAGCGAGTTCGATCAGACTTTTACGTCAAGTTATACCAACATTTCCTGCAGCATCCGAAAAGGACAGCTCGCAAAAGCTGGAATTCAGCATTCCTATTAGTAGCACCATCCGCACAGGCGCTTACTATCTTTATGCCGTAATCAATCCGGATGGAGAGACGGGCGAGCCCAATCTTGACAACAACGTGGCTTTTTATGAAACGCCCTTAACGATACGCAACCAGGCCACAGACGGTGCAGACCTTAAAGCTGTGCGTCTTCAGATGACGCCTTCAGTAACGGGAATCTTATCCAGCGCATCTGCTTCATTTGATCTTCTAAACCAAGGATCCACGACAGCAGAGACAATCGCCTATCAAATTTGGCTTGGAGCAAAAGACAATGCAGAGGATATGACAGATGCTGTTTTGGTGACGGAATCGACCATTGAAGGCAGTGTATCCGGATCCCTTCAAACTTATCAAGATATTCTCGTTTCGGTGACGCCCCCCGTGTCAGAACCAGGGCTTTATTATTTTTGGATCGTCATTGATCCTGAAAATAAAATTATCGAACGCGATGAGACCAACAACGTCATACGTTCTTCAGCGCCAATCCAGGTTACGAATGAACCGGTATTGAACGCCGATATTATTGTAGAAAGTGTGAACTTTACGCCCTCAGTTGCAAGTTTAGGCAGCACATTTTCAGCAAGTGCAGATATTTATAACCAAGGATCTCAACCCACAGGTTCTTTTATATGCACCGTCTTTTTGTCTACGGATATGTCATTTGATGTGGACAAGGATACGATCGTCGGCTCGATCAATGTTGATGATCTTCAGCCAGGCACATCGATTTCGGTAACGACAGGTGTTCAAATCGACGAAACTACGACACCAGGAAATCACTACGTTTATGTTTTTTGTGATTCGAGTGGCGTAATTACCGAAGCGAACGAAGACAACAACATTCAGCGCTCTAGCGCAATGATTAACATTACCTCCGCATCTTCAATCGACCTGCTTTTTAGCCAAGATTCGAGCTTCAGCCCCGAAGCTCCTTTGGATAACGAACAGGTCAACATCAACGCACGTCTTTGTAATAACGGTTCAACGGGCGTTGGTCCCAGCGTTATTTCTGTGACGCGAACCAACCTTTGTGACAACTCTATCCAAGAGGTTGCACGACAATCAGTTGACAGTATCGAAGTGAATAGTTGCAGTAACGTCTCAATTCCCTTCGTACAAACTTGTGATTTTTGGTGCCCGCGATACAGCCTAAAGCTAACAGCCGATGCAACGCATGTGATTGCTGAGACAAATGAACTTAACAATCATTTTGTTTTTTCCACCCCTCTCGTTGTAAGCGGCGAAAACTGCACTTGTTCGTCAGACGTTTATGAGCCTAACGATACTGTGACTCAAGCCCAGTCGGTAACAACAGTGGATAAAGACCTAACGCTTTGTCCCAACGATCTGGATTGGTATAAAATAGATCTAAAAGACGGCGACTCCTTCAGAGCTCAAGTTACACACACTCACAACCGCTCACCACTTGCGCTCGAATTATGGCAAAACGATACCATGCTTCGTAGCTATTCAGGCTCCGATGAACTCTTTATGGAAGCGGAGCGCGTCTCGGGTGTGGACGCATCCCCCCTCTATCTCCTCGTTAAGAGCGAAACAGAAAACGCGGGAAACCACTATCACCTTGCCATCGATACGTATCATCTCAATTCTGCTTCAGGTGCAGACATTGCTGCATCTGAATTAACGGTAGCCGAAGGACGTTTATCGGTTGCTGAGTGGCGCGACGTCACTGTTAAAATTGATAATTTATCACAACTGACCCACTCGAATATCCGTTTAGGCTATTATTTATCTCAAACCGGGCTGCTCGATGAAACCGCAACGCGATTAGCGATCCACACAATCCCTCTACTGCCCGGAAATGCCACGCAACGCATCAGAACGAGTCTAAAGCTTCCCTCAGATACCCCATCGGCAACCTATCACCTCGTGGTTAAAGCAGACGATGAGGATGCATTGGAAGACGTTCGTCCCGAGAATAACATCGCGCATACGACCGGCTGGGTACTCGACAAAACTTGTTGGGATACCTATGATCCGAATGAATCTTTTGAAACAGCAGCCAAACTCATTTTTACG
>JAZRWH010000164.1:0-15521 GCA_045599585.1 Myxococcota bacterium | reverse complement strand
CTGCTTCGTGAATAGTTTTTTAACCACTTGTCCACCCCAAATAAACTCTTGCGTTAGGCTCATAAAAACTCCCATTGCCTAGTAACAAGGGATGCCCATCGTTTCAAGTGTCCATATCGGAGGGACGCCCCTCAATTGGCGGGTCCGATTTTAAGGGGACAGTTTAATGTCCATGGCCACACCTCTGCCTAATCCAACCCCAAACCACCTACACCCCTCCTTATATCCCTCACAAACAATCCCCCTCCCCGTCTGCGTAAAAGATTTCAATGCTTGGTTGCACCTCTACTTAAATTACGATATTACGGAGAGTTCGTGGTCTATCAAGACCCTTTATACTTTACTTGATGCTGACGCTGACAAACCTGTCGATGGCAGGATAAACTAGTTTGAGGAGTTACAGGATGAATAGTTCTATTGATGATGATCTGAGCCAGGCGCTGAACAACATTCACGAAGCTACTGACATGGATATGAGCGTCATAGCCGAAGAAGAAGGTGCCACTGCGGCTCGCGTTCGTTCGGCTCAGGCTCAAGAAACAGAACATGCCATGAAAACTGGCGACGATGCTGTTTCTCTGCTCTCTGATATCTTTAGCACCGATGACGTCGAAGGCGAAGTTAACGAACGCATTAAACGTCGAAAAGAAAACGAAGCTAAACGTAAAGCTGAAAATGATGCAAAAGCTGAAAAAACGCGTCGAGAAGCAGAAGAACGCATTCGAGAAGAAAAAGAACGCGTCGAAAAAATGAAAGCGCGCAAGGAAGAAATGAAAGCGCAGCTCGAAAAAGAACGACGTATCGCTGAAGTCGGCTACGACGAAGAAGAAGTAGCTCGACAAAAAGCTGAGGAAGAACGACGTCAACGTGAAGAAGAAGAAGCTGAAGCTCGCGAAATCGAAGAAAATGAACGCTTGATCAACGAACTCAAACGAAATCAGGAAGAACTTGATCGCAAAAATAAAGAACGCGAAGCTAAACGACTTGAAGAAGAACGCGCTGCTCGCCGAAAACGTAATGCCATCATCTCTATCGTAGCCGCTGTTATCCTCACCATTGGTGGCTCTATCGGTACCTATTATTACTTCAAAAAAGCTCCGGACTTCTATACCCTTTCTGCGGAATACCCGAACACAACGATGTCTCTTACGGAAATTCCTTCTGCGGGTATGATGCAGTCCGCTCTCGCCTTCAATACCGTCGTACAAGAAGCGCCTAAGGATACAACCAAAAAACATACAACTTCATCTGGAAGCGCCAAACCCAAAAACAACGGCCTCGGCGATCTCGTCGATCTCTCCGGAAACAAAATTACAAAGTAATTTTCTACTATGCTGTTTCAAACGGCGCGCTTTTGCGCGCCGATTTTCATTTTGTAAATCGTCGTCAAGACCATCGCTTACGTCCATTAGCTCTAAACTCGAATCACCTATGACTCAACAACTAAAAACAACCCACGCTTCGAGTCAACCCCAGAGCTCAAACGAAATCCCTCTAGCTGCTAATCATTCCGAAAATTTGAATGCAACAAGACAACAGAGTGATATCCCAACATCTAACAAACCTCTTGAAGCTCAAAAAATTGCGCTAAATAGTGCAACTCAAACAACAACATCAATCAACGGTAAATCTGGCCCCGTTTTAACCATAGATCCAGATCTGCATTTAGAGAACATCGACGGCGAAGATCTTTTGCATGCTCTCAAAATGACCTCGGACGACAACCTCGTGGATGCCCTCAAGTTCGATGCCAAAGATCAACGCTCTCGAACAACCCAGGCATTAGACGCTATGCTTACCATGGAGATTGCTAAGCAAGATGGCGTTAAAATCTCCGGTGATGTCGTAAGTGTTCCTGGACGAATTGCCCTCTCACTCCATACGCTAATTCAGCTTCTCCTCGCAGTCATCACGCTTAGCACGACATTCGTCCACTTTATGGTCTTTCAGAGGAATTTCCTCCTCACTGTTTTCGTTATTTTTATCATCAAAGTGGGTGCCATTATTATCTACCATACGGCTTATCGTGCTCGCAGAACTGGAATCCGTATCTTTCAACTTTTCTCAAGCCTTGTCTTTACGGCGCTCGTCGATTGGGGCTACATCGACCAAATTCTAAACTTCCCTGATCCCGAGATGAAGTTTGCACTTCTCATCATCGGACTTGTTGCTTTTAACCTCATTCTTGTCCTTAACTTCGCGCACCTTGTCTACTTCGGATGCGGCTCACGAAAAATCATACTTAAACGGTAATTCTCTATGACTCTCATCGTCTTTGAAGGCATTGACGGTGCCGGAAAATCTACGCAAATCAAACACATCGCCCAATGGCTTGAAACACGCGGTTTCAACGCGCTTCAAACGTTTGAACCCACGCACGGCCCGTTTGGTCAAAAAATTAGGACAGCTTCCCCACGTCTCTCTCCAAACGACGAACGCGCAGCTTTCGTTTGCGACAGGCAAGAACATGTTTCAAATTGCATTCTGCCAGCACTTCAACGCGGCGATGTCGTCCTCTGTGACCGCTATTACTACAGTTCTATGGTCTATCAAGGTACGCGACTTGCCAATCAAAACCATGATGACTCTGACGAAGCTCTCGACAGAATACTGAATATGCTTCGCATCGAAAATGAAGCCTTCGCACCTCAAGCCGACATTCTCGTTATCTTTGATCTTTCTGTCGACACCTCGCTTGCACGTATCCGTTCTGGGCGTGATTCTGCTGACAACTTCGAAAATAAAGAAAATCTCACTCGCGTAGCCCACGCCATGGCGCGCCTTCCCCTCATCGTAAAAGCAACGTCGCATACACGCGTCATTCATGTTGACGCCGAACGCCCCGTGACCGAAGTCACTAAGTTTTTAATCGACGAAATTGCTGCTTCATTCAATTTGGAGCCATAATTTGGATAATCTTCTTCATTTCACAGTCGAATCGAGCGATGCCGGAACACGCCTCGACATGTTCATCGCTAAGTGTTGTCCCGATTGGCCACGTACACAAATTAAACGTGCCATTGAAGCTTCTTCTGTCCTTGTCAACAACAAGATAATAGACAAAGCTGGACGAAAATGCGTTCCCGGCGACCTCATTACGTTCCCTGCACCCCAGCCCAAAGCAGATCCACTCCACCCGCAAGCTCAAACAATTCCGATTGATATTGTTTATGAGGATGACGATATTATCGTCATCAACAAACCCTGCGGACTCGTCGTTCATCCTGGCGCAGGACACTCGGACGGCACACTCGTCAACGCACTCCTGGCGCACGATCCACAAATCGCACACGTGGGCGAGCCTGACCGGCCTGGCATCGTGCATCGACTCGATCGTGAAACCAGTGGGCTTATGCTATGTGCTCGCTCACAACGCGCATACGCAACGCTCGTCAATATGTTTGCCAGACACGACGTTCAGAGACAATATTGGGCAATCTGCCACGCACCAAAACTCCCCCTAGAAGGCTCTTTTGACACGCCCTACGGCAGACATCCCACACAACGCGTCAAATTCACATGTTTCACAACGACGCACATCCCTGAGCAATCTGATCCCAATGAACTCAAACGCGCAATTACTCACTACAAACGCCTCGACCGATCAAACGCAGGTTTCGCACTCGTGACTTGCAAACTCGAAACAGGACGAACCCACCAGGTCCGAGTTCACCTTAGCGAACATGGCGCACCTATCCTTGGCGATCAGCTCTATGCCCCCGAAAAAATCGCAAAACATCGCGCCGTTGATCGGCTCGCACTCCACGCAGGGCGACTCTCCTTTCTTCATCCCGTTTCCCAACAGCCGCTCGATTTCTCAGTCCCTCTCCCCGATACGTTGATTTCCGCGATTAAATCTTTGGGACTAAATTCTAATTTTTCTTTATAATTAAATATTTCTATGAAGGCGCCACGCTAGGCGCCTTTTGCGTTTTGACGATCATTCGGATTCTTCAAAACTGCTTTTTCACGCCCATGTTGACCAGATTCGCTTAAAGGGGGAAGTCTCCCCCCACGCGGCTATCGCCACTGCGATACGCCGCTCCCCTCTCTCGCCTGCGGCGCGCCTTTTAAACAGCGATTCTCTACATTCGTTCGCTTACTATCCTTTACTTACGTTCAACAACACAACCATCCTTACAGCCATGTGCAGCAAAACTTCATTCTCTTTGCCTGGCGCCATGCTCCATGACGCAAAACGCCTCGGAAAAATACTAGCCGTCCTTAGCAAATATGGTCTGGACTCTATCAGTGATTCTTTCAGTCAAACTCACAATAAAGCACAGGATGAATCCATCATAGATCTCAAGAGTAATCCGGTTTCTACAGCCCAAAAGATTAGACTAGTTATCGAAGAACTTGGCACAACATACATTAAATTCGGTCAAATGCTTTCCACGAGAAGTGATCTTCTTTCTAAGGAATACATTAACGAATTATCCAAACTTCAAGACAACTCTCCAGAATTGTCTTTTGAGACGATTGAAGAAATCTTAAACGAACATTTTGGTGACTGGCACAATACCTTTCAATCGATCGATCCACATCCACTTGGAAGTGCATCCATCGCACAAGTTCATCAAGCCGTACTCTGCTCTGGTGAACAAGTCGTCCTTAAAATTCAGCGTCCTGGACTTTTGCCCCTCATTCGAAGTGATGTCGATATCCTTCGAATACTCGCACGCGGTCTCGACAACATCATCGAAGAAATATCCTATTTCAATCTGCCCGAACTCATTGATGAGTTCGAACGAACAATCGTTGAAGAACTCGACTTCAATCATGAACGCGAAAACATCGAACACTTTCAAAACCGCTACAAAGACAATCCCATGTTTGTCTTTCCAACGCCAAACACCGAGCTATCTTACGAAAAACTGCTCGTCATGCAGAAACTTGAAGGCTGCAAAATTACATCCATAGAACCAAATACAGATCACGCTAAACATCTTTCTCAAGCCATTCTCGGTATAGCTTTTGACATGATCTTTAAAGACGGCGTCTTTCATGCTGATCCTCATCCTGGAAACGTCTTTGCTACGCCCGACGGAAGAATTGCACTCCTCGATTTTGGTGCCGTTGGTACCTTTTCGCCGCGCCAAAGAGAACTGCTCATGCGAGTCATCTTGGCTGCTAATCTCGGCGACTGTGGAATGATGGCCAGAACGTTGCTGTCCTTGGGACATCCCACGAAACGCGTCATACTGAGCGACCTCGAAAACGATATTAGCGAAATTTTACAACGCCACCTCAAAGCTTCACTCAATAGCATCGACGTCGCTGCCTTTGCCTACGACTTTGTCTCAGCGGGACAAAAGCATGCCATTCAAATTCCGAGTGAATTTTCAAGCGCAATCCGTGCACTATTAAGCATCGAAGGCATTATTCAATACCTCGAACCAGAACTTGATGTCATGAAAACGCTTGCAACTTACGCAAACAAGCTGGTCACTGAAGCGTTTGGCCGCGAAGCATTGACGCTTAACCTATTGCAGCTAGGCATCAATGCCACAGATATCGCACGCACAGTCCCACTACAAATTTCACAAATCATGCAAGATCTTGAGCATGAGGGGCTTTCCATTCGACTACCCGATTCTTCGAGCGATCACATCGAAGACGCCGTCAACGCGTTGGCAACACGTCTCAGTCTCACGCTGACTTTTTTAGGACTCACCTATTTTGCACACATATCCCATCATCCAACGCTTTTTATGCTCGCTTGCCTAGGCGATATCATCTGGTGCATTATTCTCGTTCGATGGCATAGATCAGCACGCAAATCTAAATCTCGATTCAAAATTTTACCATTTATAGAACGAGCAAAGCGAAGAAAACGATGGTTTTAGCAAATTAAATACACGAATTTCACACTTTATCTAATTTAACTCATCCACAACACGAGCCGCAAGCGAGAGGGGGTAGCGGCGTATCGCGTTAAGCGATAGCCGCTCAGGGGGAGGCTTCCCCCACAAAAAACATTCAATGTCGATTTTTCGTGACAAATCGAATCATTTAAGCTATACGCGTCATCACTATCTTTCATGGATAGTTTATTCCGTGGTCGTCTAATGGTAGGACATCGGCTTTTGGTGCCGAGTAACCTGGTTCGAGTCCGGGCCGCGGAATAAAAGGAAGGTTTAACACCTTCCTTTTTTTTTGCTTTAAACGCCACAAAGCCAATCAAAATATACAAAAAAAGCCGCACATCGACGTTCGTCGCTGCACGGCCTTTGAATCAATGCGAAATAATCTAGCTCGAAATACGCCCCGTCGGTCGACGATGCTGACTGTCTATCTTTATTTCCAACGGAAGTTTTGACAAAATACTCACGCCAGAAGGATCGAGCTGGTTGTAACGAAGATCGATCGTCCTAAGCTGCGGAAGCTTAAAATCTGCTGAAATTAAACGAGCTGACGCATTCGTCAAAATGCCATCGTGAAGATCTAAGGACTGAAGCGACTCAAGATAATCGCTTTGAAGCAGAGACATCAGACCTTTATCACCAATACTCGATCCAACGATCGCCAAACTCGTCAACCTGTTAGAACGCTCGTCGTCCGCAATACAATCACAGATCGCTTCGGTCATAGTCGTTCGGTCAAGCGACAAAAGGCTGAAACTCTCCAGACGCTGAACACTTTTGTACGTCGTAATCGCAGCCCTGTCTGTCAAATGAGGCATGCGACAACTTAGACCGCTAAGATTCACAACGCGCTGAGATGCGTGCTGCCAAAACGAAGTATAAACCGCTGGAGAAACATCTGCGTTGAAGCATAAATTCATGATGCGAATGGGATCAAATCGAAAATCCTGAAGAATTTCAAGCGCTTCATCCGCACACTCATCAATCGTTAAACTCAAAAATCGAACGCGTTTGAGTTGATCCGATTTCACGACTTCAGTAAGCCCACGCACGTTATTGCGATCAACAATTAACGCAATCTCTCGAGGACGACCCAACTTAAAAACAGGTGTCCATCGCGTATCAAGAAACGGCATCAATTCGCCAAGAATAGCATCAAGATGATTCATTAATACACGCTGGCGAAATCGTTTTAGTTCGAGATAACGCTCTTTGGCTTCTTCGGTTGGAGACGATTCGTAGACTGCAATCGCACGTTCCGTACTCACAAATGCATAGCGATAGTGCTGCGATGCATGAAGAACGAGCGTGTACTCGTACAACGTATCAAAGCTGTCAGGATTCTGACGAAGCGCGTTTTCTATTTCTTCCAGGCTACGCATAAGGGTATGTCTCGGAGTAAAAAAAAAGCCCATCGATAAATCGATAGGCTTTTTATATCGGGTTTTTTCCAATCGGGACGAAAGGATTTGGACCTTCGACCTTCTGCTCCCGAAGCAGACGCGCTACCAGACTGCGCTACGCCCCGTTGTTGTCAGCTTTCTGACAGGCGCGGCTTATACGCGCACGCCTATCTTCTGTCAAACACTTTTTTTTGTTTTTGTTGTTTTTTAACGCCAAGCCTATCTCATGGCGCATGATCAAACATCAAAACGGTGTGATCTTCAATTCTATTCAAAACAATGTGGTGCTGAAGTCTTAGCCTTCTCAAGAATTTCATTCGGAATCACAGGAGACTGACCTTTCCACGCATCGAGTGTATCATAGGCATAAAGCGATTCATAAATACGCGCTGTCGTACCATCCCAATGTATTAACGCAATCTGCTTAAACTCACCTTCCTGCGATAAGAGTACTTTCGCTTTTTCAAAACGCGATTTGCCACTTACATAAACACGTACCGTCGCATAAGACGGACCAAATGCGTAATCTTTATAGTAGTGCACACCAATGCCGTACCAACTACACGGTGACGGATTGTCCAAATTCACATTTTCAGGACCTTCGCCATCTTTATCGTCGATATCCAGTGACGGAAGTTCGTTACCAAAACCTTCGACACTCCACACCGGCTCACGATTCTCAAAAAAGACATCGCTCCCATCGTTGAGTTCTGCTTTACCGCGATCTCCCCATGTACCCTTGCCAGCTCGCACTTCGCTACTCTCAGCCTCTCGACCCTGAAGCAGACGAATAAAGTGAAGATCAAGATCTGTTCCGTCATCATCTCCAATCTTCTTGTCTGCCGGCGTATTCCAAACGAGCTGAACATGAAGCGTCTCACGCGGCGTTGCCGTTACCTTCAAACAATCTTCGTTGCAACTCATCATGCCCGCAGAATCTTCTACGTTCAGACAAACGACATACTCTCCCGCCAAATCCGCAAACAACGTCGCCTTTCCGCCATCCATAGACAACTTTGACGTTGAGTCTTTGGGCGCTGACTTGATCGTCCAAAAGTAATTTAAAACACTCGACTCTTCGTCGTGACTTAAACTGCCATCAAACGTGATCGTATCTAAAGGTGCAGCATCAATCGTCCTCGACCAATCACTCGCAGAACTCAAACGCGCACGGTTTACCGCCGTAGGACACTGATTGGCACTCGCGGTGCCCATCACGGATATGGACGCATTCGGTTGAAGCGGATCATCGCTAATCACAATATACTCCGCCCTATTCGTTCCCTCGCGCTCTGGTGAATAGCTGATCGTCAGTTTGGCAGATTCACCGTTTTTAAGAGGAGATTCTGCGCCACTCAAAACATACGAAAAAACATCGTCGCCCGTTGCTTTTTGAACACTCGATATCGTCAGAGGAACATCACTACAGCTCGTCAGCATCACATCTCGCGTCGACGTCGTATTCACACTTACAGACGGAGAAAACTCTACAATCACAGGTTGGATCAACAAACAAGGACTGTCACTGTTCGCCACGATCGGCAGCGTATAACTCGGCTTGTCAGGATCGTTGGACGCAAAAACTAAACTCCCCTCTGCTCGCCCCATCGAACTTGGCTTATACTTAACCTGAAGATCTAATCTGTCTTCACTCGTAAGCGAAATGGGATACTTTGCGTTGCTCAAACCTGTCAGCGAAAAATCCCCAGAGGCAACAAGCGAGATCTTTGAAATATCAAGCGTTAAATCGCCTGTATTCGTTACGACAACCGATTTTGTCATCGACTGCCCTTCATCAACTTGACCAAAAATCAGTTTTTCTTCCGCTGAAGGTACAACGTGAATCTGCGGTGCAAGCTGCTGAGCCGTAACAGCGACATCGTATACCGGCGTGTCCATATCGTTCGAATAGATATGAATAACACCATCCGGCGATGGTTCCTGAGTCGTCGGAGAAAACTTCACGGACACCGCAAATCGCCCCTGTGCATCCAACACACGAGGAAATTCCGATCCCTCCACGGCCAACTTCACACTTTCCGATCCATCCCATACAACTTTAGACACGCGAAGCTGATCTCGGCCTACGTTCGATACGACAACTGGCTGTGTCCGGCTTTCACCCGTTTTCACACGCGAAAATGTTACCTGCTTCGCCGGTTCAACGCGAATCTGTGCATCACTCCCCTCTTCAAGAGTTGGGCCGCACGATGTTGTAAAAAATGCTCCGGCCAGCAGTCCGGCCGCTATCATTGCTTGGTATTTCATAAGGTTTAGACCTAAACTCTGTACTTCAAACGTGCCCTCAAAAATGCACGCCTTTTTATTTAATCTTTGCGCGGCCTTTTATTCAAGCAAATGACGCCGCCCCTAACGATTTCTCTTACCTATGCACGATCAATTCCTCAAAATACTCGCGGTCGCCCTCGGCGGAGCACTCGGAAGCGTCGCTCGCTACCTCATCGGACTCCTCCCAAATCCACTCCCGCTCCCCATTTGGACCTTCGCCGTCAATTTTCTCGGTGCACTTCTCATCGGATTTATCATAGGACAACAGTCTAAACTTGGCCCTGCTTCCTTCGTCGGCCTCAAAACCGGCTTCTGCGGTGGATTTACCACTTTCTCCACCTTCTCACAGGAAACACTCACGCTCTTCGAAAACGGACGCTACTTCTACGCTATTATCTACGCTTTCTTCAGTCTTACGCTCTGTATTCTCGGTGTTGCGATCGGAAGGAAATTAGCTGCATAAATAGATGTACTTTGTCAAATTTTGTTTGAGAGATTTTTGTGGGGGGATGCTTCCCCCTGTGCGGCTATTCGCTTCGCAAATACGCCGCTACCCCCTCTCCATAATACAACGCGTTTCTGCCTTCAAATTGAGCTCAAATCCAAACAACATGCACGAACGTCACAAGCGACGCATACTGTGCACACCCACAAAAACTCGAAAAACAAATAACGCTTACCAAAGAAGATGACTGATACGCTGCTCCTCAACGTAAATTAGCCCAACCCCTGTATTGTCTCCGCCACCACCACGGTTCGCTAGCAAAATCAATTCTAAACAAGCCAACGCTGCATCCGGAACAGACAACACCGTTCGAGCAATAATCGCTTCCGAATCTCGAATATCCTGCGCCGCATAGTCCAATAAACCATCCGTCGTCAAAAGCAGATGATCCCCAGGCATCAAATTAAACGTAAATGTGTCGTACGCAAGCTGCTCCGACGGCGAAATCATTAAATCTTCGAAAAATCCTAAACACTGTACCAACGAACCAGCATGCGGATGAGAGGCACAATTTTGAACAGGCATTCCGTTAACAATCGCCATCGTAAACAGATTGTGATCTCGCGTAATACAAGTCACAGCCTCGTTTCGTATTAAATACGCTCGGGAATCACCAATCGAGCCTAACGTAAAAACGCCGTGCTCAACAATGCCGACAAGGGCCGTCGTCCCCATCGAATCTGATGCGGTCGGATTTTGATCTGCATAATGCTCTCGAATGTAGTCGCAAATCGATTCATTGCACCGCGTAAAAATTTGATGAACGATCTCACGAGGCTCAATCTCATCCGATGAAATCATTTCCTCGTCCCAAATATCTGCAGCAGCTTTGGCCAACAACCCACTCGCTAAGTCACCTGAGCCATACTTCGACGTAGACACGCCATCTGCTACGATCATCAACAAACGCTGACGTCTCGCATCGTAGCGATACAAAACCGAATCCTGATTCACAGGACAACGAAGCCGCTTCGTAATGCCAATGTGCGTGTCCACCGCAACGTCGTATTTCAACGGAACATCACAATCGCGACGCGCAATCATTTGCTCATAGCCTATCGTTAGTCCCTGCATCATTTCATCCACTGTTCTGAAACGTCTTACAGGGCTCGGCAAAATGGCTCGCAAAATGATGTTATCCCAGCCAAACGGAAATCCCGGCTCGTACACACGTGCACTCAATGGACATTCAAAATCTAATGCTTCACAGATCGGTGGATTCGTGTTGCTAATCATATAATAAAGAACAACACCCATCGCATAGATATCAGCCGCTGCTGTCAATGGCTGTTTAACGTAACCACGACATTCAGGTGGTACAAATACGTCAAATTCTAAAGCCCCGTTGGAACGCGCACACGACTCGTTCCAAGGAAGATCAAGGGACGTTATGCCCAAAAATTTAATGTGATCACCTAAAACAATGGTGTCTGCATTAAATCGCAGAAGAAAATGATCCTCCTCATGCAACCGCTTAAGCGCTATGGCTAACTCTGCCGCAATGCCATAAACTTCGTCAGGATCAGGCCTGCCACGCTTCTGACGCCAAGATGATAGCGTCTCATGATGCGTCATATCGTAGATCCACAACCGGGATGCACCAAGAGAACCCTCAAAATCAGGTTGCAAAAATAAATCTTTGTACGTCGTAGGAATGCTTTGTCTTCCCGAAACTGGAAGTTGAAGCGCCAATAAATAGCGCGCTTCTTCATCTTCAATCTTCTTTGCCGACCACCAAATCGTCGAATCAAAACCTGGTTTTGGCGAAACCAATTGAAAATGATACGGTTTGTCTACATCCGCTTCGATCACAAACGTCATCGTGTCATCGCCATTGTCAAAGACAACAAACGGCTTCTCCGTTTCTGATGACTCCCGCAAACGCTTTTGATCTATCTCGGAAGCTGTTTTTCCTACATCTCGACAAAAAATAAGTGCGTCGCCTCCCACTGGGCACGGTGGCGTCAAAAAGAATGACATATCTAACAAATCTTCTTGCATTTGCATCACACTGCCGAAAGCGACGCCATGAACAAGTGACGGGCAACCCTTTTTCCTGTTCTCTACTGGCCTGTTTTAAAACGGATTTTTTGCACGCTTTTCATATCAATGAAAAGTAGCCTTACAATCAAACTCTATACCCAAAAAAGCAAGAAAAAGATGTTGCAAAAAGACGCTTGATTCGCTTTTGTCTTTAAATTTGTTTTTACTAGATTGATTTATTGTCTTTTATAGCGTTCTCGGTTATTGTTAACATACGAAATGTTAAAAGTTGTCAGCACAACTTCGAAAGCTGGACTTTTTCCACTTATGCCGCAAACCGCGGTAACTACAAAGGTAACACAACAATGTCGAACAAGCTGTTTGTAGGCAACCTCGCCTGGTCAGTCACAAGCGAAAAACTCTTGGAAGTTTTCTCGGCTTTCGGTCAAGTCATCGAAGCTAAAGTGCTGATAGATCACCAAAACAATCGCTCTCGCGGTTTCGGTTTCGTCACCTTCGCAAACGAAGAAGACGCAAATCGCGCTACAGCCGAAATGCAGAACAAAGAAATCGATGGACGCGCTATCCGCTGTGACAACTCTCAGCAGCAGTCCGACCGACGCGAAAGAAGACCACGCGAAGACCGTGGCTTCAAATCTCGTGATGACAACGGTTATCGCTCCCGCGATGATAACCACAAACCACGCGAAGATCGCGACTATGCCTCCCGCGATGACAACGGCTATTCCTCACGCGATGATAGACCTAGAAGAGACTTCCATCGTGATGACAACGGCTATTCCTCACGCGATGATAGACCCAGAAGAGACTTTCACCGTGATGACAACGGCTATTCCTCACGCGATGATAGACCTAGAAGAGACTTCCATCGCGATGACAATGGCTATTCCTCACGTGAAGATAGACCTAGAAGAGACTTCCATCGCGACGATAGCCGTTCGCGCAACAACACCTACGACAACTACAATATCAACGCGTTCCCGCCCGATCCTGACAAAATGAGTCGCAACAATCGCCGCGATAACCGCAAAAAAGATCGTAACTACGATGATGATGATCGCTGGTAGTCGTTATTCGTCTTAATACAAAAATCCCCGTGACGCTTTCGTACACGGGGATTTTTTTTGCACTGCACAACGCACTAAATTCATGCATCTGCCCCAAAAATTCGATTTGTGGCGCGTATTGACCGGCGCTTTTTACCCAGCCTCACAATCAATGCCAAAAAACACCCATACGCTTTTAATCGATTCATCCTTACGCATTGAACGCCGGGAAAAGCGACACAGGCGCGTGCGTATTGAGTGCGCTTTTGTACACAAATTTTGGCATATTTTTTGTCTAATAAATTATCTTTAAAATTTTGTGCACGAAAAGCAGCGCCAACCCTACTCAAACACACTTGACAAAATAAAACTCGCAATCGTGAAATAAACCACAATACTTGTCGCATCAATGATCGTCGTGACGAATGGAGCCGAAGCACTCGCGGGGTCAACGCGACACGCCTTGAGCACGAACGGAAGCATTGATCCCAAAAGTGAACCAAACAAAACCATTAAGAAAACGCTAAGCGAAATGGTACAAGCGAGTGGGATAAAACCAGCGGTGTTTGAGGAGAGAAGGCCAAAAAAGTTGTAGGCCGTGACGATCAATAAACTCAACAAACCAAGGGTCAATCCAAGCTCGGAACCCACGACAAGTTCACGCCTAAAGACGGCAAAAAAATCGCGCAAACGCAGCTCACCTAACGCCATGGCACGCGTAACCATCGTCGCAGCCTGACTGCCTGTGTTACCGCCAGATGCCATAATGAGCGGCACAAACGTGCTCAAAACGATGACCCTTTCCATTGCATCTTCATAAGCTGCCATGGCACGCGTCGAAACAATCGTCCCCAAAAATAGGATGACCAACCACCCCACGCGCTTAATATACATTTCGCGAAGTGACGCCTGCGTATAATCGCTGTCGAGAGCCGCCATACCACCCATCTTCTGGATATCTTCCGTCGCCTCTTCCGTCACGACGTCCACGATATCGTCGATCGTAATAATACCGACCATGATCTTTTCTTCGGCATGATTCGGATCTTCCTTTACGACGGGCAGCGCGTAATAGTCTTCACGCGCAAACAAAATCGCAATCTGTTCCTGATCCGTCTCTTCATCGACAGTCGTCACATCAACTTCCATGATATCCGAAATCAACACGTTGCCTCGCGATTTGAACAAATCTTCAAACGAAACGACACCCTTAAGATGATTGGTATTATCAAGAACGTAGATATAATACATCGTCTCAAGTTCGTCCGAAATCTGCTTACGAACGTACGCGATGGCTTCATCAACGTGCATATCAGGGCGAATACGCGCAAAACGCGTACTCATCAAACCACCAGCTTCGTCCTCTTCATACGCCATGAGCGCCGAGACTTCTTTGCGAACGCGTTCGGGGAGGTACAACTTATACTTTTCTCGCGTCTCCTCATCATCGATCAACTGCAAAACGTCAGCCGCATCATCCGGAGCCATCGATTTAAAATAATACCGCTGCTTTTTTTCGGGAAACAACGAAAGCAAACCAACTTGATCTTCACACGGAATACTCGTGAAAAAATCATCCGCATCGACGTTGTCCAACTGACCAAACCACTCGACGCGCTCGTCGTCCTCCAGCATCGGCCAGATTTCCCACAAATCTTCATTCGTTATATGATGGAGTTTGGTATTTTCACCCATTTATCAATTTCCTTATACATAATTGCGTGTCATTATACTTCTAAAACAATACGCTTAAATGCATAAAGGAATTGCATACATCTTCGCAATATAGCGTTTCATCCTTTCCTCAGCTTGTTTACGAGGAAAGAACTTATTAAAGGACTCTCCTCTGTTCAAAAATCAAATCATTACTCAGGGGATCGTCCATTTTGGTCTCCAAATAGAAAACATCGCCACAAACAGAAACAACCTGTTCGGCGGCTTTTAAGTACTCTGTATGCCCTTTTTTTTCAACGAAATTGTGGGCTAATGTAGGTTTTAAACCCATATTTTAAAAGCGCGTGCTATTTCGCGTTACTCAATACGCACGACGCTGCCGGCCTATTTGCATAGCAAATACGTCCGGCATTTTTTTGAATCGCAGCGCTAAACAACAATATAAGCCAAACGATACAAATTGCTCCGTCAGATGGCGCAAAAACAAAAAAAGCAAGCTGAACAGCTTGCCTTTTATCAAAACGAAAACCTAAGAAAGAAACTCTGCAAAAGTACGTATGACCACGAAATCTGTCTGATGAACATCAGAACTCTGATCCGTTAAAGGAGGTGATCCAACCGCAGGTTCCCCTACGGTTACCTTGTTACGACTTCACCCCAGTCGCTGTCCGATCCGTGGGCGGTTGCCTCGCTTGCGCGTTAGCTCACCGACTTCGGGTCCAAACAACTCCCA
>JAZRWH010000163.1:0-3438 GCA_045599585.1 Myxococcota bacterium | reverse complement strand
ACTGACGACAATAAAGCCAATAGCGACAACACTGACGACAATAAAGCCAATAGCGACAACACTGACGACAATAAAGCCAATAGCGACAACACTGACGACAATAAAGCCAATAGCGACAACACTGACGACAATAAAGCCAATAGCGACAACGCTGACGACAATAAAGCCGAAGACAATAAAGCCCCCGCAATGCCTGAAATCAACCCGATCGAAACGACCGAAGATTTTCCTGGCGGAGAAATGCACCGTTTTTCAATCGACTGGGGCAAACTCATAAAAGTTTCCTATACGTATCCTCAATATCATATCTATTATGAAGATGCTGGAGAGGGCGTTGTTCCCGACGCTTACGATAAAATTACGGAGTTTTTTGTCAAAGACAAAGACCGATTTTTCAGCAAAGAGAACATGGAAAGCATTTGGGATTATCATGTTCAATCACTCGATCGCGAAGATATTTACGAAAATGTTGTTCGATCAGAAATAACCGATCATACAAGTTCTATTTTAAGCGTAACACAATGTTACGAGTGGTACATGGGTGGGGTTAACGATTTTGGCTGTAGTGGCTACGTTTTTGACGTTAAAACGGGCAAACAGATCACGCTTCAGGATTATTACAAAAAAGACACTCAAGCACTTAAAGCGATCATCAAAAAAGCACTACTCACCAATAGTGGTGAAAACGAAGATGCCATTGAGTGGGATACATTTAATAAGCTAGAGCATTTTAGCTACTACATTAAAGATGAGAAAGTTCACGTTGTCTTTAAGAAATACGAAATTGCTGTCGGAGCGGCAGGTTCTTTTGACGTTGAGCTGCCGTAATGTTTAAGCGCAGCGCAGTATTGCGCTGCAATTAAACCCTTGTTAATGATCTCACTGCTGTCCCATAACATATTCTCATTAACTGTAACGAAATGCGCTCGTTACAGAATTTTATACTTTTCTTATTCTCATTTTGTCCGGCGGACGGCCCTTTGGAATCCCCGCGCTCTTTTATCGCGCGTGCAGAACTCACTTCGTTCAGACATGCTGCACGCGCGGCAGACCAATGGTGTATGCAGGTATATGGAATGGATTTAATTCGCTCATCGGCGGGCGCGAACTTGACTTCGTCTTCAACATGCGCCCGCTGCTTGCCTTCGGCTTCGCGACGCAGGCGATTTAGCAGTAATCTTAAGTCTTTTTCATGCTTAGAAACGACTATATATCGATAAAACAAAGCTACTGTAGAGTTATCAGAGTATTCTAGGAAAACTTCATGGGACAGCAGTGTAATGATCTACATTAACGGTAACGTCTCGGAACATATATTCATTTTGGCTGAGAATCCAACCCTTGCCCGAAGCAGAAGTCAAATTTGATATATTGACTGTTTTAGTCATGTGATACGGATAAACATATTGAAACGACGCGTTTGTGTTATTAGGGGTTACGTTGCCAAAGATATAAGTATATTGTCCGAACGCAGAATCATCGACATACAAGCCGTTAATATTGACTGTTTCGGGCAAATAACATTCGTAACCGAAATCGTGCGTTCCTTTGTTAGATGCGTAGATCAACGGTGAGGATAACAAACTGAGGTAAGGCTCCCAGGTAGAATCTGTGATATTGATATCTCCGCGCCAAGTCGAACCATAATCATCGCGCAACGTAATAAAACTGTAGCTCTTAATCGTTGAACGAATAATATTGAGAGATCCCTCGCCGACGGTTTCGAGACCTTTGTACCCAAGCGTAGAATCTTTAATTGTAACGTCAACGACGCCCTGATGCGCATCGAAGCGACTAAATTTACAATGGTTGAGCGTAATCGTCTTACAAAAATTGGAGCCCATAATGCCCCAATAGGCAATATTCATAATATCTGTCGTCTGATCACAATGATCAAACGTCATGTTGATTACGCCTGTCGGCTGAATATCATAGGATCCCATCATCACAGGCATACCAGATGAACCAGAGGTAGCGTACGTTTTATGAGCCGTAAAAGTACTATTTTTGACGAGAATATTTGCCGCATAATTCATCGTCAATATGCCGTTATAAGGCGCACCATGAGACAACTCACCCTTAATATCATGTTTAAACCCGTCAACGACGACATTTGAACGCGTGATAAGAATACCGCGCTGATAATAATTATAAGCAGACTCGGCCTGATTTGCGATCGTCGTAAAAGAACCGCCTGTAATTGTGAGCGTTTCACTGTCTACAGGATAAACGAAGGCATGCGTTACTTCGGGATAATCCCAAATAATTGGCGATTGGGGCGAAACATTTCCATTTTCGTCAACGAGAATAATATCCATTTGAGCGGAGCCATCATTTGCATTTTCGCCCTCGCGAATATAACGATGAATATTCGTATCAAACAAAATGACGACGGATTTTTGAGGCAACGTTATACCAAGATTCGTCTGATGACGAGTTACTGATGTAACAGCTGGGGTACAACTACCGGAAGCGTCACAATTTTGTAGTGCATACGATGCCTGAGACGGGCTCACGACAAAGATATTGTCACTTCGTTTGTCTATACCAATTTTTGAATCATCAATAATAAAAGAGGCATTTGTCCAATCGGTATTGGTTTGGATTACGGCACTTTCCGTAATATCACTGATGTAATAAATATCGCCTTCGTTGGCTTTGACTGGCAGACCTTGTTTATTAGCATATTTGTGTGCATCGACAATGGCTTGAATATCATTTGTTTTACCATCACCGACTGCGCCGAAATCGCGGTAACGAACGTAGTTTTGTAATTCTTCGGAAGGGTCGTCCGTTTGAATGGGATCTTCTGTTTGACCGGGATCTTCTGTTTGACCAGGATCTTCTGTTTGACCGGGATCCTCTGTTTGACCGGGATTCTCTGTTTGACCGGGGGTTTCGGAAGGATCTTGTCCTAAGCTGCCCGACTCGTCTTGATTTTCATCATTACCTGAACTTGGGAAATCGTCAGGTATTTGATTGGGGATATCTATTTTATCGGAGGGGGTAGATTGTTTATCTTTTGACGAATCATCATCACAAGCGACAAACATCACAAGTGACAAGATCATAATACAGTAGAAACGATATTTCTTCATTTCGGCACCTAACGACACATCCCACACAAAAGACTCAAGACCACCCCCGTCACACACGCAGCCATTTTGAGAATAGCCAGAAGAAGACTCTCGTTGGCCCGTGATCAGCGTAAATCATAAAAGCCTTTGATGGCAACTTATAAACTATCCAAGGTCACTGCTGTCCCACAACATATTCTCATTAACTGTAACGAAATGCGCTCGTTACAGAATTTTATACTTTTCTTATTCTCATTCTGTCCTGCGGACGGCCCAAAGGGGCGTCGTATCGCGGACGCCCTTTTGGAATCCCCGCGCTCTTTTGTCGCGGTGATCCAAAACCAAAACAACGTCCAAACGC
>JAZRWH010000162.1:0-3626 GCA_045599585.1 Myxococcota bacterium | reverse complement strand
GGACAAAATGAGAATAAGAAAAGTATAAAATTCTGTAACGAGCGCATTTCGTTACAGTTAATGAGAATATGTTGTGGGACAGCAGTGAGACTAATTAAAATTGAATCTCGAGCCTACGCGATTGCGCGGCGTTACAGGAGGATTACTGCCAACTGAAGATATAATGCCATCTTTGTGTATCGTCATTTCATTGACGAGTTCTTTAGGAAGTTCATTCAAAAAGTAAGCTGGCGGAAGTATATTGTTGTCATTAAAGTTTTTCGAGTTTAGCTTGCGATAAATATACAAACGATTTTTTGCGCGCGTAAGCGCGACGTAAAGGCATCGTCGTTCTTCTTCTGTCGCAGCGAGCGAAGCCGCACTGCGCGGATCAGGCCAATTACCGTTTGTAACGTTGAGAACATAAACGTTGCTAGCTTCTAGCCCCTTAGCGGAGTGAATAGTGCTGAGTGTAACAAGATCTCGAGGACCGTCGTCGGGTTCCATGTTTGCGGTCAAGATCTTTTCGTTCATTAGATATTCTTCGACAAACAGTTGAATGTTGGCGCTGCTGCTCGCGAGCTCGCGTAGCGCGGGGAAATCTTCTTTGCGATAGAGCCATGAACGATCATATTTGAGTTGTAGTGCGGAGCGCATTGCGTTGAAGGCGACGTCAATGGCCTGAGCAGGCGAATCTTCGTGCGCTTGTACTCCAGCGAGTGCGCAAACAACGTCTGTTGGCAAATCGAGTGTTTTAATGACGTTAAGCGCATCATTAAGTGATTCAGTTTCGAGAACCTTGTTGATCACCCGTGAAGCAGTAGCATCGCCGATGCCGCGAAAACACTTAATGTAGCGCGTCCATGGAATTGCATTTCGATAGTTCGAGACGATTCGAAATGTCGAAAGTAAATCAATAATGTGGGCGCTCTGCATAAGTTCAATGCCACCAAAAACTTGATAAGGAATCTTTTTAGCTGTGCATTTGCGTTTAATATCATCCAATTCATAATTTTTGCGAACCAAAATCAATTGATCACTATACCGTTCCCCATTATGAATCGATTTGATGATTTTTAGAATAATATCCTCCTCGGACTCGCCTTTTTTTGTGAAATTAATAATTTCAGGTTTGATTCCTTGGCCACGGTGAGATTTGAGTCGCTTGTCATAATTGAGCGGCGATTGATCAAGCAGCCAGTTTGAAAGGTCAAGGATAGGTTGCGTCGAGCGGTAATTGGTTTCGAGCCGGCACACTTCAGCATCTTTAACGAGTTGCGTAAAACCGTGAATCGATTCGAAATCGGCGCCGCGAAATGCGTAGATCGATTGGGCGTCATCGCCAACGCAAAAAAGATGGCTTTGATCAGCAAAATTAATGAGAACTTCATATTGTAGTCGGTTGGTGTCTTGCGTTTCATCGACGAGTATATGATCGACTGTACCCGAAATGGCAAGGCGCGCTTCCTCATCAATTTGCATGGTTTGAGCGACGATATCGAGCATATCATCATAATCGATGAGGTTGTGTTCTTCTTTGTATTTAATAAATTCAGAAATGAGTTTTGCAGTCATTTCTTTTTTTTCTACAAAGATCGGATCGTCGTTTTCTTCTGGCGTTCCAGGATCGTCGCGGTTGAGCAAAATACAGCGCATTGCCTGGGTTAAACTGACGCGCGTATTAACGGCGCGACTGTAAATCGAAACAATTTCGCTATTTGTCGGGCAGCGAGCCGTGTCAGGAATATAAATACCACGCAGATAACCGATACAATCTTCCAATTCGTTCGGCGTAATCAACGTACTATTGGCTTGCGCAAAAAATTCTGGATGTTCCTTAATAATATTAAAACACCATGAGTGAAACGTTTGTCCACAAAGCCGCCCCTGCGATAAATCCCCAAGCTCGCTGTTGATGCGTGCCACGATTTCGTCGGCTGACTTATTCGTAAAAGAGACGATACGAATGCGTGATTCGTCCACACCACTTTTGATCAAATGTTTCGCTCTGGCAATGATGGTCTTGGTTTTGCCGCTGCCAGCCCCCGCCAAAACGAGGAGGTGTTTTCCTGCAAACGAGGCAGCATATTGCTGTTCGTTATTAAGTTCTTCTTCAATCATCGTCGGTTGGATTGGTTTCATCATTTTTTCCTGCAGCAGTTGTTTTTATGAGGGGAGGGGGAGGTGTCCCCCTGAGCGTCTATCACCGTTGCCAAAGGAAGTTCGGGTTATCATTAAGTTTTGGTGTTCCAGTCAACTTACGCATTGCATCCTTTGGCATCGGTGATACGCCGCTACCCCCTCGGGCCTGCGGCGCGCAGACGAAATGCTTCAATGTGCCCCCTGTATAGCTCAAACAAATAGAATGTTTAATAAAATTTTAGCGTTTATAAAAATTTGCGATTTAAAAGGCGTTGGGATGAAAATTAATGCCTTTTTTGATTCAATTGTTGTATAGATACCAGCTGACTTGTCAAAAGTCTGTATGCTCTGCTTTTGCAGAACAACAGCTTTTAGTAGTATTTGACGCTGTGTTGTAGATCGTGAGGATGACAGGTATGAAAAGAGTTTTCGTGTTGGCGAGTGTTTTAAGCGCTATGTGCTTGTTTGCGGGATGCGGTGATAATGTACAATCATCGGAAGCGCACGTCTGCACGCATTTTTATGACAATGTGAACAGTGCTGCAAAGCAGACGCCAGTTGCGCTCGAAGCCTACGAATCTACGGATTTGCCAGATGAGCACGTTCTGTATGCGTTGACGCTTGGGGGGTATTTCACTGAAAATGGTATCTCCTTTAGAGGTGAAATCAAAATTCCTGTTTATGAAGAAGGTACACTGATCGTTACGACTTCCAACTTCGAAGACGATTTCGGTATCGAATACAACGGTATGTCGTTGGATCCGCTTCTTAATGCTGAATGTGATGTCAATTCTTATCAGTTCTATGCCAATTCTGCAAAAGAATACGTGATCACGGTGCTCTCTTCAAAACCCCAGGTCTTGTTGACTTACGAGTTTGTTGCTAAATAATTGCACTCATGCCTATTGGCTTTTAGCGCGAGATCTTTTGCTCTCGCGCTTTTTTTGTTTTTCTAAAACACTAAAAATAATCTGTTAAAATACAATAATTTAGAACAATTTTTAAATTTTGAAATGCGATGCCGAAAATCGAGTTTTGGTTTGATTACCTATAACCAAAGAACTTGAGTCTTTCCAAGGGCGTTTTCGATTATGCTGTCCTTGGTAGTCGTCCGTAGGACAAAGTAAACCAATGCGTTCGCTGTGTTAAAGGCGTTGAAGTTCGTGAGTCAAGTGGGTGGCATAAGCATGGTGTTGGTTGAGATGATCTAAATTTAAATTAAAGTATGTTAAAATTCAAAGTGTTAAACAAATGATTAAATATTTTTGTTTCATCTTGAGTCGCCGACGGCAAGAGGGGGTAGCGGCGTATTGCCTAAGCCAAAGGTTCAGGCTTTGGCTTAGACAATAGCCGCTCAGGGGGACGCGGTAGATTATCGTTTCAAATGCATAAAAATGAAGAAGGACCGCATCAATCCGGTGTATGATGATTTTGCATAACTACACATACGGAGGTTTGATGCGATCATTTGCTCATTTTACGTTAAACGAAAGGGAAGTGCTACA
>JAZRWH010000161.1:0-9423 GCA_045599585.1 Myxococcota bacterium | reverse complement strand
TCGTACATCATCGATTCCATTGAAGAATGGTCTCAGAAGGGGCGTGCTTACATTAATGCATGTTCTCTACCCAGAGATCGCGTATAGTGTTCGTTAAATCGGGATTCCGAGTTTTTGCGAACTTTTTTGGACGCTAGCAATATATAGATGAGGATGAAAATCATTATCCTTCTTTTGAATATAATTGGATACGTCATGTCATAAAGGAGTACAAAGATCAATTTCTCAAGAAATGGGCTATTCAGAACCCAGAGTTAGTTGAAGGTGGCAGGAAAAACCCAAAAGCAAAAAAAGCGAAGAAAAAAAGAGACTCTGTTTTTGTTCAACTAGATCCTATCCTTAGATTTGTGGGAGCTAACGTTATGCCAGTAAGTAATGAATATTGTGATCTTCACGATTATCCTTCTGTCTACAAATGGCGTAGATTTGATGACATTAATACGATTGCTGTAGAATTCATCGATGGAACAATACGATTATATCCGGTTAAGATATTCGAAATTCACCATCCTCATGTGGGATATGGCGGATATCAAGAGTTGTGCGGAGAAATGTTTAAAACAATTCGCATTTCTTATCGTAAACGCCGCTCTCATTATAAGGATACTTTTTTTGTGTTTAAGAATCGGATGACTTTTTTCGCGGGAATGATTTACCACTACGGCATCTCGTTCGATGGTTTTAATTCTATCGATGAGTTGACCGAAGAAGACGTAATTCGCATTGCTGCTGCCGATGGCCTTGATTTGTTATCACCGCCTTCTTATGGTCCTGGTGGCATGACAAAAAGTGATCTGATGACTTATTATAAATTAGCATATGTCAATCCTGTACAGGCTGCACGCTGGTTGCAAAAAAATGGTTTTCCAGTTCATCCAGCCGATTTAATAGAATTTGATGATCCGAATGATCAAGATGAGTAAGGTGACTCAAATGGTTGACTGACAATAGTCACACCAGCGGCTTTGCCGCTGGTCGGTAACACCTTCGACATAATTGCTAGTAATGCTGTAAAACAGCAATTGTTGTCAACAATGAGCACGTTTATTATATAATATACATTCGTCATAATTTGTGTTATCTGCAAATGACTCTATCGTTATGCGGTCGTCTTTGCAATCACGCACATGCACGAACACTGCTTAACACCCCAAATCGCTACGCGTGATTCGGTGAGTCATTCCATTGGGCTCTATTCAATCATCAGTTGTATGATTTGTGGAATATTATAAAACCGTTCAGGTTATATGTATTATAATCGAACTACTATGCATAAAGGATGTATATTTCGTGTTTACGCACTCCCTAGGAATGCTCATCGTCATGATCGTCTACCTCGCTGTCGTGATCGTGATCGGTGTTTTCTACTCCAAAAAAAATAACAGCGACCATGAGTTCTATCTCGGTGGACGAAAACTCGGTCCATTCGTCACTGCCATGAGCGCTGAAGCCTCCGACATGAGCAGTTGGCTCCTCATGGGACTCCCCGGCGTCGCCTACCTCACTGGCTGCGCCGAAGCTGTCTGGACCGCCATTGGACTCGTCATCGGAACGTATCTCAATTGGCTCCTCGTTGCAAAACGACTCAGCGTCTATACTAACAAAACGTCTTCCATCACCATACCAGAGTTCTTTAGCAATCGATATTCGCCTAACGGCAAGACTCTCCTCGCAATCTCGGCCCTCATTATCATTATATTCTTCGTGCCCTATACCGCTGCTGGATTCGCCGCTTGCGGCAAACTCTTCAGTACCCTTTTCGGCATCGATTACCTCTGGGCCATGCTTGCCAGCGCCTTCGTCATCGTCACCTATACATCGCTCGGCGGCTTCTTGGCCGCAAGTACTACAGACTTGATCCAAAGTATCATTATGACACTAGCACTCATCACGGTCATCGTCTTCGGTATCGAATCTGCCGGCGGCTTCGAGGCCATCTCTAGCAATGCCAACGCTCTTGACGGCTACCTGTCCCTCTTTAAATCACATGATCCCGCGACCCTCACGTCTTCCCCCTACAGCTGGCTAACGATCATTTCACTCCAGGCTTGGGGCCTCGGATACTTCGGGATGCCACACGTGCTCCTTCGCTTTATGGCCATCGAAGACGAAAATAAACTCAAACTCTCACGACGCATCGCTACCAGTTGGGTTGTCATCGCTATGGGCGCTGCCATATTTATCGGTATTATCGGCAACGCTATGTCCAAAACAGGCGTCATTGACAAACTTGTCGGTTCCTCCGAAGCTGAAACCATTCTCATTCAAACAGCTATGGTACTCGCAAACAACGGTATCCTTCCCCTCATTCTCGGTGGTCTCATACTCGCGGGCATACTCGCGTGCACCATGTCTACCGCTGATTCACAGTTGTTGGCCGCCGCTTCAAGCTTCTCACGAAACCTCCTCCATGGCTGCGCTGGTAAAAAAGTCGCCCCTCCAAAAGGCATGCTCGTCGCCAGACTTACAGTCATCTCAATCGCCATAATCGCTGCCCTGCTCGCCCAAGATCCCAATAGCTCCGTCTTCCGAGTCGTCTCTTTTGCTTGGGCGGGTTTCGGCGCTTCTTTCGGTCCCACCATGCTCCTGGCCCTCTTCTGGAAACGCTCCAACAAATTCGGAGCCATCTCAGGCATGCTCGCTGGTGCCGCAATGGTCTTCATCTGGAAATTCTGCATCGCTCCACTCGGCGGCGTCTTCTCGATCTACGAACTCCTCCCCGCCTTCCTCTTCGGCTTAATCGTCAATATCATCGTCAGCCTCGCCACAAAACCGCCTTCTGAAGACATTGTTCAAACTTTCAATGATGTTAAAAATTCGATGAAAGCCTAAAGCCTTATATGTCCCAACGAACATAATACCTATGCACTGATAATTGGATGCGGCGGCTATTCGGTAATAACCGAATACGCCGCACGCCTCGCGCCTATTGGCTCCGCCAATACTGCGCTTTGCACCCGCTATGGTTTCACCATACGCGGGCGCTTTTTTTCATACGCCCTCGAAACTCTACAAAGACACAAATATGGCTTTTGTTACAAATTAACTTTCAACAAAACGATACAAAGTTAGCCGCTACATTCTCGACATTTTAAGCTCATGATTCGACCTTGATGGTAAGCCTTCTGATTTCACGTTGCGAGCAGCATAACCTTAGTGAATACAGATACACACTTTGAATTTTTTAAAAATTCGAATTTTATGCAAAAAAAATTCTTGCAAACTAAAATACCTTCACTATACTGGTCGAATGTGGGATGAGTAACCACACCCCATTACACAAAGCCCCTTTAATTTAATTATTACCAAGTCTTTTGACGGGCCTCCGCTATTTGTTTGCGGCTGCTTATAAAAACTATTTCAGGAGTTTCTTATGCTTCATCAATTTAATCGCTATATTCTCTTACTGGCTTTACTGGGTATTACATTCAACGGCTGCTCCGACTCAGACACCAACTCGTCTGAACCGGCTGGTTCTGAAAACAACGATCCCAACAATAACAACGATCCCAACAATAACAACGATCCTAACAATAACAACGATCCGAAAGACGTCGTGTGGACTTCTTGGGTGGCCTGCTATCCCAATTTTCAAAATGAATCGAGAACACTCTCCGCACCCGACGGAATCATCACGGTCGATTATGATCTGACAATAGGTCAATTATACATTGAGATCGTGGATGAAAAGAACGATACCGTCTTACCCCAAACGCTTATTACAGAGGCCAATCAGCTCATTCCTGTACCAAAATTAATTACAGTTAATATCACTGCGAAAAACGCAACCGCCTGTATTGATATTAATGCGAGACCCAACTTTACCCTCTCTTCGGCAGGTAAAGAAACGTTTAGTACATCTGTCCTTCTTGGCGAAACCCATTCAGAAGCCTCAATCTTAATGAGCGAATTAGACTTTTGGAAATCCAATTACAATCAAGGCATACGACATTTGCTTGTTGAAGAACCCTACTATACAGCGGAATTTTTGAACGAATGGATGAAATCAGACAACGATGAAATCCTTATGGAATTGTATCAAGACTCAGCAGGAACAGCAGCTAGCACTGCTCAAAGCATGAATTTCTACAAAACCATTAAAGAACAATATCCTGAAACCATTTTTCACGGTACAGATGTTGGCCACCAATATAGTACAACAGGCGAACGATATCTTAAATTGCTCGAATCACGCAGCCAAACAAACACAGAAGCCTACATCTTAACAAAAAACAATATTCAACAAGGCAAGAACTTTTACGCACACCATGATTTCACTTACCGCGAAAATGAAATGGTTAATAATTTCATCAGAACCTTAGATACCTTAGACGATAAAAAATTCGTTGGCATCTACGGAACCGCACATGTGATTCCTGATGTACCTGCAGCATTTACTGAACCCATCCCAAATATGATGACATTGTTGACTTCACACTACAAAACGCGCATTAAGCACTACGATTTAACTTATCTTACATTGCCAGAGTGGGATGAAAGTGACAATACCATTACAATCGGTTCAAAAACCTATAAAACACGTTTTTACGGAAGAGAGTATTTATACGGTAGCAAATTTCAGGCACGATCATTTTGGCTCATCGAAGATGCTTACGATGATGTGAAGGATTTGCCCACAACAAACTCAGTTCTACCCGTATCGCAATACCCCCTCACAACAGAACTTGGGCAGGTCTACTATGTTGAAGCCCTACTCAACGATAATTCAACCGTAGGTGAGTTCTACAGAACCGACGGCCATATCTGGAATGGTCAAGTGGCTTCAACGGCTTTTGATGAAACAAAAGCAAAATAGCCCATTTGCTGTTTAATTTGATCGTTTAACTTCTTTTAGATTAAACATTTCAATTAAAACAACGCACCTAAAAAATGATTCACGAGGCGTATTGAGCATAAGCGAAAAGCCTCGTGGAGGCGGCGTATTGACCGACCAACGGGAGGACAAAGCCGCCTCTTTCATACATGCAACACACAATAAAATTGCCGCCATTTAGGCGGCTCATCTATATTAAATGCCATACATCATAGCATTTGCTCATGCCATGACGTGTTCGTATTGGGGCCATTACAACCGATAGCCACTGCATCTTATTTTACGAGTTCATAATCTGGTGAAGGCGGCATCTGAGACGGGATTTCTTTTTTCGTAACATCATCGACGATCTGATTGAAGTTTTCCCAATCGTTTGGACAAACAGCGGAAGTCACATAATACAACGAAACTTTGTGTTCTTCCTTAACCTGGCAACTAGCTTTCGCTTTGCAGGCTTCAAGACCAGCACTATACGCGGCTTCGTCGGCAAAGAAATAATAATGCCTCATTTTGCCTTTAACGCGATCAATTTCACCGTCTTCATTAAACCCTTTTAAGTGCCAATACATCGACGAAGCACCAAACAAAGCATCTTTTTCTGATCCCGTGTACTTTAATACAATTGTATCATTTGTAACGGTTTTACCAACGGCATCGGCTTCAGAAACTTTTTCCTCGGCACTTGCGTCGTCAGATTTATTCTCATCCGCTTTCGCTTCGTCGGATTTACGCTCATCCGTTTTCGCTTCGTCCGCTTTCGCTTCTTGAACAGTCTTTGCCTCGTCCTTAGTTTCTGCAGAATTCTTGTTTCCACAAGCTGTAAGGATAGTCATCAAACCAAGCATAATCATGAGTGTTTTTTTCATTTCATTCTCCTAAAACAAGCACGCTTACATACTATCAAAACAATTATGATAGCCTTCTGTCAGCTCGTCCAAATTGACAGATTTACAGATTTTACAGCAGATGCCATTTATCGTCAAAAGTCGACATTCTGCTATAGATAATACACTTAAATGATAACGACAGAATTATGTTGATCATTGCCCTATTACTCATACACAATTTGTGTATCTTCCAACGATCAACATAATATTCAGCGGCATGACCTAAATAGAATGATTTGGGTGATATTATCACTTCCGCATATTGTATCAATTCATATCCATGACACAGCGTAAAACGCTACCCCGCATTAACAGTGGTTATTACTAAGCAAACACTTACCATAGCAATTTTCACCATACGTCGTATCGGAAATACACATACCACTACACGTATCCCAAATCATCCAGTAACCATGATAAGTCCAAACACCATTCCCCTCAGATTTCGCACAAATCTGGCTATGTTGCCGGCCATCTGAGGTCGTAATACAATTGTGCCCACCATGCCAACGACTCGTCATGCCACATTCACCGCACGATTGACCAAGTTTGCGTTCATCACAAAGCGTTTCGTTGGGACACGGCGTTGGATCAGACGAAATAACGCCGTCCACACAGGTATAAATCTGTCCTATATGCCCATCGGGATGACCGTCTTTCCATGCGATACCGTCGTTCCTACAAATGCTCCTGCCTACACAACACTCACCACAATCGGTGCGCTCAGGATTACACGAATTGCCTGAATCGCATTTTGTATATTTTTCGTCTGTATATTGAATCTCTGAATCCGTCTGCATAAAACCGTGCATTTTGCCGCCTTCGCAGATATATAAATGACCGATTTGATAGTCGGAACTCACGCCTTTTTCTGTAATATTTACACATTGCTGTGTCGGACGATTTATACATTCCCCGCAAACAGTGGAAACGCCTCCATCTTCTTTAAGACATGAAGCGAGTTGACCATTTTCGTCTGAACAGACATGCTTAACTTCCCACTTGCCTTGAACACACACTTTAAGCGTACCTGCATTCGTTTCTGGATCTTCTTCGCACCGCGTATCGCCGTCCTTACATTCGCCACATTCTGCTGCCGATTTGCAACTAACGCCATTGGGACAAACCTGTAACGTTGACCAGCGTCCTCGCTCACTACAAACTTGATACGTCCCATTTACGCATGTGGATGCAGTCGGTACGCAGTCAAAACTAGCACATTTCGTATTATCCGTAGCGTCGCACACATCACCACTATCACAGATTATCTCACCACACTTGCATTTTAATGCATCACCGTCGAAAGCACCGCCAGTATTTTCACACGCTTCTCTTAATCCGTCCTGATGTTCTCCCTCGGTTGGTTCATCGCACCCCAATCCCAAACTGCATAATGCTAAAATCACAAAACAAAACTGATATCGATTACTGTATTTCATAACTGCGTATTTCCGGTCGAATCTGCTCATAATCATCAAGTGCATCTAACGATTAATAAAAATCGCCAGCCTTATTCTACAAGATTAAAAGATATTTCATTTATTGCGCGCCATGCGCTTTTAACATGGTGACAAGCTCATCTTTTTCAATATCATCCGCGTTTTGTCCCGATTCTTCCAACATGCTTTTTCTCAATCCCAATGGTGTCCTGTCAAACTGGTCCACAGCATTGACATCGGCACCAGACTGAATCAACATCTGTGCAATATCTGCATAATTAAGACGAATGGCTTCGATTAATGCGATTTCTCCATATTTTGACGGTTTGTTCACATCGGCACCAGATTCGATCAATAACTTTGCGATTTCTTTATTCTCAGTTTCAAGACTGTTGATCAGAGGGGTTCTATTCATATCATCTGTTGCGTTGAGATCGGCACCGGCTTCGATCAACGTGCGGGCAACATCTGTTTTGCCAAGATTAATCGCAAAAATCAAAGGCGTCATCATTTGATCTTTCGTTCTTCCTTCTGCTTTGCCATCGATATCAGCCCCCGCATCGATCAATATTTTCGCGGTTTTGACATCTTTTGCAAACATCAAAGGCGTTTCTTCATTCGCGTTTAATGCATTGACATCGCCCTTTTGTAACACAATCTGTTTTGCTATTTCTTCAGTGACATAACAATTGATAGGCGGCCACACCGAACTAAGACAATCTTCAAAATCGCAGCTATCATTTTCGCAGCTCGCTTCATCGCTGCTATCTGCTTCTCCATTCAGTTCTGATTGAACGACAGCGTCATTCGCGGTTTTCAGCTGTTGTTTGCTTGCACAGCCCAATACGAATAGAACTATTGTTATACAAATTATAAATATATTTTTTGACATTTTACCTCCTTATATAAGAAAACTAGAATATCATTATCATTCTTACTGCGTCGTTAATTTTTCGCTATTTTGCGATAATCAACGCAAACGCAGTCTAACAAGTTTTGAGCAAACAAAAAACGAAAACCGTCCGCGAATGCTTCTCATCAAGAGAAAAGCTATGCAATCGCTTCAGAACACTCAAAGTCGAATGCGGCTCACAATACGCGATGAGAAATGGCCCAAAACATACATACTCGTTATTCAAACACTTTATCAATGCATATCAGTCGAAATATCCAGCGCCACTAAGTCGGAAGCCGAATAGCACTTCTTTCCTTTTAGATTTTTCTTATATTTCCAACACTTAATTGCATCATCAAGCGTTTTACCTTTATTATTTATAAAAAAATCGCGAATATATGCATTGTATTCAAACTGCTTATCGATTTTAGTCTGCCCAGTTTTTCTCGATTCCAGAGTCTGATAATACGCATTAACTGCATCATCATACGTTTTTCCAGCATTTGCCTTTAACCATTTTTGAAAAACGACATTAAAAGAAAAACTTTTTCCAATTTTTCCAACAAAGAAAGCCCGGTGTTTTTCAGAACAAACAATGTTCGGTTCAATAGGAGTTTCGCCACTAATACTACCAATAACAATCGAAACGCTCTTTTGTTTTGGCGCCTTTACAACCGTCCCGCTATCAAGAAAACAGGCAATACGCTCTATCAATTCTAACTTTGATCCAGAAACAGGCAAATGATTCTCACGACAAAACTGCACAAGTTCTTCTTTCAAATAATAATAACTGCGAAATGTATTTACATCCAGCGTAATATTTAAATCAGGTCTTTTGCACATTATCGTGAATCCTCTTCACTCGAATAGAAACTATGCTTCCTTATTTATTCTGTATAAATTGTTAATTACAAACTGATATTATAATCACGTAAAATTATAGTTTTAGAAACATCCTTCAGCGTAAAGTTTTCCTGCACATTTTATCGTCCAATAATGGTTGTCATTCTCAAAAATACATGGAAATTGAATTTTATTTTCAGAATTTTCGTATTCATCAAACATATCATCATCTATATCATCATCATCATATCCGATAAGTTCGTGTTCTATTTTCTCTGACAAATTGGTCTTAAATCGCAGCCAGTCGCGATGATCTACAGATGAAATAATACTCATAGTTTCCACAGAAATCTCTTCATCAGTTACTTTTGTACCAACTAACAAGCTAGCGTCCAAAAAAGTTCGCAAAAACTCGGAATCCCGATTTAACGAACACTATACGCGATCTCTGGGTAGAGAACATGCATTAATGTAAGCACGCCCCTTCTGAGACCATTCTTCAATGGAATCGATGATGTACGAAGA
>JAZRWH010000160.1:0-25266 GCA_045599585.1 Myxococcota bacterium | reverse complement strand
TTTCGTTTAACGTAAAATGAGCAAATGATCGCATCAAACCTCCGTATGTGTAGTTATGCAAAATCATCATACACCGGATTGATGCGGTCCTTCTTCATTTTTATGCATTTGAAACGATAATCTACCGTCTCCCCCTGAGCGGCTATGAGCCCAAGACTAACCGTCTTGGACTCATTCGCCGCTACCCCTTCTCGCTTGCAGCGGGCTACTAATAATGACTTCCCCTAACAAATGCCCCTCAGCGAACGAAGATAAAGCGTCTCAATGCGCCAACGCGAGTGGTCGCGCTGCATGGAATCCTGGTGCGAAAGCCAGTCAAGATAATAACTTAGATGCTCAAGTTCGACATCATTGGGATCCCCATGCCACGTTCTCGTTAAGATCCCATTTTGGGGCGTCTTAGCAAAAACCGAGGGTGTGTTGTCTGCGATCACAACTTGTGTCAAATCCGTCGATATCTTGCGCAAAGGCTTCTCGTATGGCTCAACGTCCGTACGATCCGTCTTGACACAAAACTCACGTCCCCAAAGCGTAAATCCTGGTATGCCAAGATAGGCCCAAATACTCTCAATATAGGATTGATGCCCCGTCGACCAAATCCAACACTCAAATCGTTTTGAAACAAATTCCAAAAATTGATGCGTACCCGGTCTAAAACTCGTAAAAAACGGAATACCTTCTGCAGATAATTCTACACACGAAGGACTGTATGCTTCATTTGAAGAAAATAATAGGGTCTCATCAAGATCGAGCACGAGTTTTTTCATGCTATTTTCTCCCTTTCGAGTTTAAATGGTTTATGCTCTCTATTTGACAGTGGAGCCCCCAAAGGATAGCTTACACGACCGTTACCTACCCTCAAACTGTCATCGTCAGCAATCTACTGCCTTACTTATTCTATCCTGAAATTATTTCAAAAGAATTCATGCGACGCCCTGCCAAAATCCATCTTCTCACCGGTCTATCTCTGCTTGCACTCGTTTCGGTCCCAACCCTTGCTTACGCGCAAACGGCATTCGAAAAAGGCACAAAGCTCATTTATGAAAACCTTCATACCTCGCACATTGAACGCCTTGAAATCGAGATCATCGAAACTTGGGAAAACGGCATGACGTGGCATTATACCTACTACGACCGAAACCTTCTCTCAGCGGAAGGCATCGATACCATCCCTTTTTTAGATCTGTGCACAACCATCGCTTCGTGGGAAATCCCAGAAGAACCCATGGATGAATCCTGCGATTTTTGGTTCGCGCCAGACCAACTCCGTGCACTTAAAGCAAACAACAAAACCTACTTTAAAACTTCACGTGCACCCCAAAAAGCTGAAATACGTGTCGAGCTTCCTCAACATATCACTTACGCGATCCTAGTCGACGGCGTGCTTACTGAAATTCCTGCTATACAAACGACCTCTACAGCGCATGAAACCTACGTGATCCTCGACGACGAATCTTGGCCCCTCATTCTCAGTTCAACAGATGGAAACTTTCGTCTAACACAAATCAAACACGATTTTTCGCATTAATTTCCGTTTTTTATTGACAGATAAACTACAAATAACTAGAAGCGCGCCGCGAAATTTTTTGCTCAAATTTGAGATCAGGAAGTGCTTAGTCTCAAATGAGTTAAAAGAAGAGGGATCAATATGTATCTAACCATAGAACAAAAAGAAGAAATCAGAAAATCGATTGAACAGCAACGCCAAGAGATTCTCGAAAAACTCAATCAGCGTAACGATGAAGCCTATGAACCTGAAGTTCGCGGCGACGAGGCTGATATCGCAAATTCTGAAGGCATCGTACTCACGATGGAACGTCTTCAGTCACGCGACCTCCGCCTTCTCAAAAAACTCGATGAAGCCCTGCGCTGGATGGACGACGAAGAATTCGGTTACTGCGAATCCTGCGGCGAAGAAATTGGCTTTAAACGTCTTTTAGCGCGTCCCGGCGCACGTCAGTGCGTTGAATGCAAACAAAATGAGGAACAGCGTGAACGCGGTTATTATCATCCCCGCCCACGTCGTCCCGGCAAACGCGTGACGCATGACGAAGACGAAGAAGAGTAATTGCAACGCGGATAGACCGCTGACGCAAAATTTAAGCGCTTTTTGAGATGATCAAAAAGCGCTTTTTTTTCGCTATGCTAACTGCCCCCCAACGCGAAAGCCCTCAATTTGAGGACATCAACTGTTTGACGCCTCAGTCGTTTCAGCAGAAAGAGCGAGTTTTTTCGCATCTTCGCGATCGAGTTGTGATCGCAAAAAGAATAGCAAAGCCATCCCGGGGAGCCCGCAAACAGCTGTAAATATAAAGAAATACTCCCAGCCTACCCCATCTACGACAAAGCCACCAACGGACGAAAGCGACGTACGCCCAACACTGGATAATGCCGACAATAAAGCATACTGCGTCGCGGTAAACTCAATGCTGCACAGACCTGCCATAAACGCAACAAAGGCTGCAGTCCCCATGCCACCGGTAATATTTTCAACAGCAACAGCAACGGCCAAAGCCGTCACACTGTGCCCTTTATAAGAAAGCCAAACAAAAACCAGGTTGGACGCAATCTGAAGAATGCCACAAAAAATGAGGGCGCGCGACATGCGCGTCGCTTTGACAACCATACCTCCGACCGCAGTTCCAGCCAAAACAGCCCAAAATCCAAAGATTTTGGTTACGCCCGCAATTTCGGTCTTCGAAAACTGAAGATCTAAGTAAAACTTCATCGTAAGGTTGCCAGCCATCGCATCGCCAAGTTTATACAACGCGATAAAGGCAAGTATGACAACACCAATCTTTCCACCCTGCTTTTGGAAAAAATCTTTAAAGGGCATCCAAACTGCTGATTTGAGCCACGCAATCGCAGTTTTTTTTGACGCCTGCGCTTCTTCCCCCTCCTTTTTAGCGAGCACAAGTGACCGAATACAAAAAGCAACGGGCATCATGGCAACCATAAAAAGAGCTGCGCTCAAATAAACCATGCTCCACGAAATAAACTCTGCGAGAAAAAGCGCACCAGCCCCAGCAAGCAGCATACCAATACGATAGCCCGAAACGACGGCAGCTGAAGCCGCCCCCTGTTCGTCTGTCTTAAACATCTCTACGCGGAGCGCATCAATGACGATGTCTTGGGTCGCTGAAAAACTCGAGACACCGACCGCGATGACGCTAAGAACGCCAAAACCGTAGTCACCACTCGCAAAAGCAAGTGCTAGCAAAAACACTACAATGCCAATCTGCGAGATCAAAAGCCACGCGCGTCTTTGACCAAGCTGTGTCCTGCTCAATTTAACAGCATCAACGAGCGGCGCCCATAAAAACTTGAGTGTATATGGCAATCCTACCATCGCCATCAGACCAAGTTTTTTTATGTCAACGCCCTCCTCTGACATCCATGCAACCAGCGTTGTCCCCGTTAACAAAAGCGGAAATCCACTCGCTATGCCCAACCACAATGCCAAAAGCATGCGCGGATTACGATATACAAGCAATCCCTCGAGAATGCGTTTTCCTACACTTTTTTTTGGAGTACTTTCCATAGCAATAATAACACCCTAAATCGTCATTCATTTATATATTATTATACCATTACAATACAAAACTCGAATTTAATTAATTTAATTTTTATTTATATATTCGAAATTTGGGGGGAAGTCTCCCCCTGAGCGGCTATTGCCAAAGCAATACGCCGCTACCCCCTCATCACTCAACACATTTATCCTAGAACACATCTTTGCAGCAGCGAAAACCAACGCTTGGCTGCGGATTAAATTTCAAAACTGAATACTTCGCCGAAGATCCCACACAGACTAGGTCGTTTTCTTTAGAATTATAAGATCCGCCCATAATACTGTATTCATCCTTGCCTACCGTTACAAGCTCACTGACATTGCCGCTCAAATCATATACGCCTGTAGGCGTTTTGCAGGCTACATGCGATCCCGATGCGGCAACACTGCCCGAAGCATTGCATGTCGAAACATTGTACGAATCGCCGTACGGGAACTCACCACCCAAAACACAGGCTGCCTGCCATTCATCACGCGTGCAAAGGCGTTTGCCTGCATTCTCACACGCATCCATCGCATCTTGGAAAGTCACGTTCGTCCACGGAATTGTATTTTTGTAACTACAAGCGTCAGTCACCCCTGTTCCCTGCGTCTCAAGGGATGCATTTGAACGGGAGGCTTCAAAAACGTCGATCATATAATCGTAGCCGAGCGACGTTCCTGAAACGCGAATCATTGCTGTGTCAAGCGCTGTATCACACAGATCATCTTCAAAAGCGTCACAGGATGTAAATAGAAAAAACGCTGAGAGTGCGCACAATACACTTATATTTTTCATACAGAGTACCTTAGATCATTGCATAAGCTTAAAATGCTTGAGTCGCATCGAACAACCAACCTCAAGCACCAGTTCAAAACGTATTAAACAACACTGAAAAGCGTTCGACCAATGATAAACTGATCATCTTTTTGGAGTTCGGTCTTTTTATGAATCTGCAAAAAAGTACCGTTATAGGACTCATGGTCGATCAATACAGCACCACGCTGCAGCCATCGAACAGAAAAATGCATCGCACTCATACAAATGTCGTTGGGACACATAAATGCTGCTTCACTACGGCCAACTGTAATTCCAGACTCCGGAGCCGTTGCGGCTCGACCTCTCAGGCCGCCATTGAGAATCTCTACAAGGCGAAAACGCTCCCCATGCATCGGCGAAGCATAAAACTCCGTCCCAGAAGCATCCACAAAGTCAGCCGTATTAAACGTTTCAAAAAGAAATAACGAATTTCCAGCCTGAATAATGTCATTTTTCTGAAGCATTACTTTGTCTCGAATGCGACAAAAAACGCCATTCATCGAAGAAAGTTCTTCAACATAGAGACTCTCGCCTTCACAATAAATGCGAGCATGCATCGGACTGATAGTCGGATCGTCCTCCAGAACACAGGCTGCCCCCTGCGTTCCAATCGTTACCGCTGGATAAACGCCTATAAATTGACCCGCCTTACAGCCCGTTAAAACACGAATCGCTCGTCCCTCAATCCCCGTAAGACGCGAATATGGCAATGTGCCATCTGAAGCCTTGGTCTGTGCTCGAGGTTCAGAAATTGGCGTTCCGCACACACTACAAAACCTAAATCCATCCCTAACGGGTGTTCCACAATGCAAACAGATGTAACTCACAATACCTCCGAACAATGAAACGGCAAACCGCCGCACTCCTCTAGCAAAAAATGACCTATTCTAGCAACCACACAGCCGTAAAGCGAGAAAGAACGCATCGTTATTGCTTACATGTGGGTAAAACTTTGATAGACTACGAGCTTGACCTTGAATTTTGGCGTTATCTGCCTTACATCGTATAAGGTCAGCGAGCCGGCTTATGCACGGCATACAAGAATTGAAAGAGCTTTAAAGATGCCAATATTATCCTATTATTCAACCGCGGGAAAGTGGTGCGAATTCACGCTTAAAGAACGTACAACCATCGGTCGTATGCCTGACCAGGATCTACAACTCCTGGATCGTATGATCAGCAAATCTCACGCTGAAATCTCGCTTGATGCCAACGGCAATTACACCCTCCGTGACGTGGGTTCCCGTAACGGCACAACAATCAACGGTAATCCCGTCGAAGCACCCGTGCGCCTCAGAGATGGTGACGAAATCGGACTCGGTTCACACATCCTCCGCTTCATCGATAAAAATGAAGATTGCCGCGGCAATGCTGCTCTCCTTTCGCCATTTCTCAGCGACAGTCAGCCTCGAAATCGCTCAAACGCTGCTAAAAATTCCCTCTTCGGAAACTCTAATTCAATTCGACAGCGCGTTTCTGGTGCCAAATTCCTTCCCGAAAACGAAATCTCTTCGATAGACGCTTTACGACAAGATTACGAAAAGTTACGCGTCGCTGCTGAACTTTCTGTCGAAGCCGCTGGCGTTTTTGAGCTCGACCGGCTGCTCAACATCATTCTCGATAAAGCCTTTCAAATCTTCAACGCTGACCGCGGCGCAATTCTCCTGCGCGATCCGCAAACCAAAGAAATGACTGTGCGCATTGCCATCACACGCAAACGCGCCGTCATACGCGGCTACAAACTCTCCGAAACGCTTCTCGATGAAGTCGTAAGCGAAAAAAATGCCGTTCTCTCTCGTGATGCCCTCCAGGACAGTCGATTCGCCAACTCGCAATCTATCGTCATGGATAACGTCCGCTCGACAATGTGCGTTCCGCTCATGCACGATGATGACGTCATCGGCGTCATTAACCTCGATACGCAACTTACAACGGGCGCATTTCAAGAAAAAGATCTCCAAATTCTCACGGGCTTCGCCAGACAGGCCGCACTCAATATTCAGCGAAATCAAGTCATTGCTGCGATGCGTAGACAAGCGATCGTTCAAGAAAATCTTCGCCGCATTATTTCACCTCATCTGTTTGGAGACGTCCTTAGCGGTAAAATTAAGCTGGAAAAAAGTGGCTCACGACGTAATGCGACCGTCCTTTTTGCCGACATCCGTGGATTTACACACTTTACCGAACAATCCACGCCAGAAGAAACCGTTGCTCTCATCAATGACTTCTGCGAACGTATGGTCGAATGCATTTTCAAACATGATGGCGCTCTCGACAAATTCGTCGGGGACGAGGTTATGGCCGTTTGGGGCGCTAGCGTCCAAAATAAAGACCACGCGCTCGAAGCCGTTTCGTGCGCTATCGACATGATGTCCGCTCTCGACGACCTTAATGCCGAACGCGTTAAAGCCGGTAAAGACAAAATCTACATCGGTATCGGTGTTGCCACGGGACTCATGATCGCTGGATACATGGGCTCCACGCTGGCTATGAGCTATACCGTCATCGGCGATACCGTCAACCTCGGGGCACGCCTTTGCAGTGCCGCTCAACCCGGTGAAATCCTCATCAACAGCGATACATGGCAAGCGATCAAAGACCAAATCCCATCCATGCCACTCCCACCCATGATGGTCAAAGGCAAAACGTCTCCCATCGAAATCTACCGCGTCGCAACGAAAACTAAATCCGATTGTGAAGACGCTTTTGAAGCCTATCGCTCTTCACTACACCCTAGCATGAATCTTGCAAAAGGCGCTTGGGAAGGGTAAAAGTTATATCGTTTCGCAACTCAAAATGATTTGCGATTTTTATTCAAAATGAGGATGAATGATGGATAACGCATCAAGCAGACGTATAATTAATTGCGCTGATCCCTTGTGGCTGCCGTTTAATGAACTCGCAAAACGTCTCAATGTCAGCATTGATGGTCTTATTTGCGAAGCAATGACTGTTTATTATCAGCAACAGGCAGCGGCACTACAAAATGGCGCCTTCCTTCCCGTCAGCCCAGCTTATGCTGCTCAACCCTATACAGAGCCTGTGCCTGAAGAGCTTCCCCCTGCTCCGCCTATGGCTCCGCCTGCTCCCGTTGCTCCGCCTGCTCCGCCTGCACCTGCTCAAAGTCTACCTGGGGCTTTCGCAAATGTCCCCATTCAGAGTTCTGGTAAATCCTCATTACCACCTCCACCTATTTCTCAAAATCTTGGGCAGCGCGTCGCCCAACCGCCTCAAGCCCCGGCTTATCGCAAACCTCCTTCCCTCTTCGAAGACATCGAAGCCCCTGTTCAACCCGGGCATCTCAACCTCGCTTCGCTCAGCACACCCCAAACTCCGCCTGCTACCAACAACGCTGCGCCTGCATACGCTCAGCCCGTTGCGCCTGGCGCTATGCCTCCGCTCTATATCGTCTTCGCTAATCAACGTTACTTGGTCAACAAAGACAAATATATCATCGGACGCTCTTCACAGGTCGCTGACCTCGTCATTCGTGACGGAAACATTTCGCGAAAACACTGCGCGGTCATCTTTAAAGGTGGCGCCTACTATATTAAAGATCTCGATTCGACCAACGGCATTGAGTATCATGGCAAACAAATTGATACCAAACGCATCGAAGAAGGCGATCAGTTCAATATCTGTGAATTCTACTTCACGTTCACTTTTAATGGCTAATCTTAAAGCCTAATCTTTCGGCGGAGTCTATGAGGCTCCGCCTTTTTTTTCGTCGGCTATCGGCTTCGCCAATACGCCGACGCTGCGCGCTATGCGCTTCGCGCATACACGCGCAGTTCCTTTTACTCCGCAGCTTTAAGCGCCAAAACAAACAACACGTCTGACAACCGATTCACCAAAATTCGCAAAAGTGGGTTCTGCTCATCACACGCATCTAATAAATGCGATTCAACCAACCTCACACTCGTACGCGCTCGGTTGATACTCGCTGCTAACACGTTCGAAGATCCAAAAAATACAAAACGCTCTATTGAAATACCACGCGTTTGATAATCACACCAAAGCAGTGACGACATTAGGTCTTTTTGTACATCGGCAGCAAGAATCCCACAGATGTCTGACAACATACCGTGCACTTTTTCGAGTGACATATACATTTCTTCATTCCCACATGTTTTAGCTTCAATACAAGATATACAAACATCCGACATTGCCTGATCCACAAAACCTAACAATTGTATTTCTTTGCTGTTCTTTAATACGCGAACTTTTCGCCACGTCGTCTGCCCATCATCGCCAGTTCTTGTCGTCAGCATATTTACTCCGCTACAATTATACGAATAAACAATCACTCGCATTTATATTTCAGGTTTTGTAAGCGAGTTACTAAAAATCATTATAAGATCTCGCTTACAAAACGTTAAATTATTAATTATGCCGCTTTCACTGTTTGCTCTGTTGAAATCTTACGTCCAACAGCAACGTGGTAAAAGTAAATTAATACACAACAGAACAAAGAAAGACCCGCAAAGACAAACCACATCATGCCAGGATTCTTTCCATCTATCGCAATCTGCTGGTAAAGCGCACCCGAAAGTACACCACCGAATAACGAGCCTAAAGCGTTACTCCACATATAATAACCCATATATAAGCCAATCTTGTCTTTAGGCGCTACAGAATGACTCGTGTACTCTTTCGCTCTTGGAGAAGCCATCATCTCACCAAAGCTAAACACCGCAATTGCAACGACGATTAACCAAGGTGATTGCGTTATACCAAGCATTATAAAACTCACGCCTGTAAGCCCAATACCTATCATAATTGCAATCAGTGGCTTCATCTTACTATTTAAAAGAGAGATGAGCACTTGGAATATAATAATGCACAATGCATTAATATTAACAAAGTGTTCAGGCTTTAAACCGCCATTTTTATCTAAAAACGTCAACGAAAGCATACCTTCTTGTGAGGTATCCATGCCGAGCGAACCACCAACAGAGTAGATCAAATCCATAACGGGCTTCGAATTCACGTAGTCCTCAATGTACTGCGGAAGCGTTAAGAACATTTGGTTGTACGCAATCCAAAAACTCGAAAGCAGAAGAAGAAATAGTAAAAATCGCGTATGACCGACTTTCATGCAATATTTCTTTTGATTGAGGAATCTGAGCACAAGATCTGCTACGACGTTCAGAACAATCCAGCCAAGCGCGATCAAAGTAACGTTTTGAATCGGTGCAAATTTAGCCCCTATGACAAAAATAACGAGCGTTACGAAAAATGTGCAGAAAAAGCGCACATTACCGATGACTTCGAACATCTCGTTCATGACCTGCTTAAACGGCTTCGCCTTGGTTTTAGCTTCGTCTTCTGATTTCGGCTCTTTATAAAATAATAGCAATATAGGGATGTTTAACAGGATCCACGCGCTCGATGCATAAAATACGTACTCCCAGCCCTGGCTTCGCAACATTGTCGCCAAAAGTGGCCCAACAAAACCACCGATGTTGACCATCATATAAAATATACCAAATGCCAGCGATCCGTTACGGTGATTGGAAGTTCGCCCAACCGTGCCGACGACAAGCGGCTTAAAGATGGAGGCACCAATACCTACACACAACAACGCCGCAAAAAAAGTCGGCATCGTTTTCATGAGGCCAAGTAGGAAATACGAAGGGGCTAAAATGCAATAAGAAATGAGAAGCATCTTTTTGTAACCGTAACGATCACCAAGTGCGCCGGTCACAAAGGGAAACAAATAAATCAGAAAAGTGACGGTACCCTGAATGATACCTCGGTCTTGCTGGCTGAAGCCTAAACCACCCTCAGCAACACTACCGCAAATGTAAACGGACGAGAGCGCAAAAAAGCCATACCAGGCCATGCGCTCAATGATTTCCATCGTATTCGCAACCCAAAACGGCATGGGCAGCGATTGTACTGTTTTGCCAAACGACATCGGAGTACTGTCTTGCACCACAATCTCTGTATGTTGCGTGTCCGCAATCTTGTTCTCCGCGTTAGGCAGCTTATCCAACATCTCGCCATCACCGCTTGACCCAGCTTTTACGTCATCAATGGCGGATGAATGGCCTTCGCCTGTAACCGGCAATTTTGGATCTGAGTTGTCTTGACTCATAAATTGTCCCGAAATGCACGCGCTTTGCGCGCGTGGAAATAGTTTGTTAACCGACAAGATATACTATACGAATACTTTCGATATAATCTTGCAATTTATGCACAAACATTTGTGCATTTAATATACTTAAATTATTTTATTGATTTCTACAACCTATATATAATCACAACTATTCCATGACAATTGCCCCCCGTGAACTTGAATTAACAAGTAGCCTCCATGTACTGCACGCATGACAAATAACGAATGAATATATATTCATACTGAGTTAATTTTCTTGCAGTTTGTGAGACTATTTCGTGGTACAGCTATGATTCTATAAATAAGAACACTGCTGTACCACGAAATTTTCCTAGAACACTCGGATAACTCTAGTGTAGCTTTGTTTTATCGATATATAGTCGTTTCTAAGCATGAAAAAGACTTAAGATTACTGTTAAATCGCCTGCATCGCGTAGCCGAAGGAAAGCAGCGGGCGCGGGGATTCCAAAGGGACATCCGCGATACGACGCCCCTTTGGGCCGTCCGCAGGACAGAATGAGAATAAGAAAAGTATAAAATTCTGTAACGAGCGCATTTCGTTACAGTTAATGAGAATACGTTGTGGGACAGCAGTGAAATAAGAATATGTTGTAGGACAGCACACTGCTGTACCACGAAATTTTCATAAAATACTCGGATAACTCTACTGTAGCTTTGTTTTATCGATATATAGTCGCATCTAAACACGAAAACGGTTAACTCGCATGCGTAGCGAAGTCGAATGAGCGATCTAAAAACAAAAGGCACCCAGAGGGTGCCTTTATTTATGGATGATTTTTTAAATTCTTATGCAACGCAGGTTATGGCGCCGCAGGCAAGAGGGGGTAGCGGCGTATCAGCGATGACCATGGCTGTCAGATTTAACCCCGTGCGTGCTAGATGAACGCGTGAAGACAAAGATACGCCATTGTCAAAGCTGATAGCCGCTCAGGGGGACACTTCCCCCACCCCAAAATATATATATATTTAGATGATGCTGTTACTCAGAGTCTTTGTCAGAATCGAGTTTTTTAATCTTACGGTGCAAGCTCGTACGTTCAATGGCAAGGACATCGGCTGTTTTAGAGACATTGTTTCCGCAAAGAGCGAGTGTAGCCTGAATGTAAGCGTGCTCTGCAAGGGCTCTAAAGTCGCGAAGCGTCATGGAACCAGGCGTGATTGCAGCGATTTGTGCCATATCGCAATTATCGATCGAGGGAATCGGAGCTGCTGTCACTGCCGTTGCCGCATTCTCGACCACCGACGTTTCAACGGTGGAAACAACGACTGGTTGCGGACTTGGCGGAACTTCGTCTGTAATATCTTCAGGAAGATCGCCGAGCGTTACAGTTTCGGAACACATGATCACGAAACGCTCGCAGATATTGCGCAGCTCGCGGATATTGCCCGGATAACTGTAACGGCACATGACGTCCATTGCGCGATCGCTCACCGTCAGCGGCTCACGGCCATACTCTTTTGCAATTTGCTGCAAAAAGACGTTGATCAGGAGCGGAACGTCCGAAAGTCGCTCGCGAAGCGGTGGAACATGGATGGTAACGACATTGAGACGGAAATAAAGATCCTCGCGGAACGTGCCTTCGGCAACTGCTTTTTTCAGATCTTTGTTCGTCGCTGCAATAACACGAACATCGACCGTTTCGAGCTTTTCGCCGCCAACGCGCGTAAATTCGCCGTTCTGGAGCACACGAAGAACCTTGGCCTGGGCAGCAAGCGACATATCGCCCACTTCGTCCAAGAAAATCGTACCGCCGTTTGCCATTTCAAAAAGGCCGCGTTTTTTGACTGCAGCACCCGTAAATGAACCTTTTTCATGACCAAAAAGCTCACTTTCGATCAGCTCCGAAGGAATCGCACTGCAGTTGACCTTGACAAACGAACGCTTTGCACGTTGAGACAACGCATGAATCGAACGCGCAACCAGATCTTTACCAACACCTGATTCACCCAGGATCAAAACCTTGCCCATCGAAGGGCCGACCACTTCGACGACTTTTTTAACCTTCTGCATCGCCGGCGAATCGCCATACATGCCGCAGTATCGTTCGTCCGTTGTTTCGAGGGCCTGGACACGTTGCGACAAAAATCGACGCTCAGCCGCATTGCGAACCGTCAGGATGAGACGTTCTCGATCAAGTGGTTTTTCCAAAAAGTCGAACGCCCCAAGACGCGTTGCGTTGACAGCATCCGTCATCGTCGCATGTCCGCTCATCATAATGATTTCCGGTGCACACTCCAATTCGCGGATGTGTTCGAGCATTTCGAGCCCGGACATTCCACCCATTTTAACGTCAACCAACAAAACGTCGAACGTGTGTTCCGAAAGCCTTTGAAGACCTTCTTCTGCGCTCGAAGCGGTCTCGACGTCATAATCTTCGTCTCTTAAAACCATTCCTACGGTTCGGCAGATATTCTTTTCGTCATCCACAACGAGAATGTTCGCATTCGGCATGATCCTCACTCCTGTTTACTTCGCTTCGTAACCAATGGCCATATTGCACACAGGCTGATCTTTCGCATCAAGTTTTAGTGCCGTTTTAACTGCATCGATCGATTCTTTTTGTTCGCTTCGGAACATGCGGATGACAGTCGCCAATCCCGTCGCAGAGCTGTACAGAGCAACGTTCTGCGTTACAACGCCCACATCAAGCCCTCGAATAACATCACTTTCATAAAACGAAGTCAAAACCAACTCAACCGGAGCCAACTTCACCGGACGCACGTCCTCACTCGATACAAGCGTCAATTTGCTATTCGCAGCATCGTATTTGTATGCGCCCTTTTCCATCGTCACGTAAATCGACACGCTCTGTTTATTCATGGCCGACGGCGCTGTCCGCTTGCCATCCTCGCGATTGATCCCATTTGCCGACCACAATAACGCAGAAAGCTGCTCGAGCGATATCATTTCGTCCGTGTATGCACGAACACTGCGACGATTCTTCAAACTTTCCGTCAGTGATACTTCAACCGCATTGGGCGCAGGAAGCACAATTTCAGCTTCACCTGCGGGAATAGGCGTTTTGGCCAAATTCGACGAAGCCGAGAGGCTTCCGGCTTCTCCTGGCGCACCACAGCTCAAAGCACTGTTATCCGCGGCCGCAGGACACGCACAAGCTGGCGCGGGCGTTTCAGGACACTGACCTGTACAGGCCGATAGACACATACTCAGGGCTACAAATAGAACTATTTTTTTCATTACTTCTAGATCCTCTCACATTCTGGCCATTCAATACCTGGCCGAAAGCTTTTAAATCAAAGTCCCCGTTTTATCAATTATTCTTAAGGGCTTGCGACACGACCAATGCACAAACACTCGCTCTGGTCGTGATGAATGGGGGAAGACTCCCCCTGAGCGGCTATTGCCTTTGGCAATACGCCGCTACCCCCTCGAAGCTTACGCCTATACTGAATGACACAAAAGCTCTCACGACCAGAAAGATGAACCTCTTTGCGCCAAACACGCACGATAGTTGAAGTCATCTTTACAGATTGTTATAAAACAAGACGTTTCGCTCGCTTGGTTAACCCGGAGGTCTCATGCGAAAAAAGACTGTACTCGTTACATTGTTTTGTTGCTTGCCGTTTGTATTCGTAAGCTGCGACGACCCGTCAGAAACACAAGAAGGCATCATTTGCCCGGGGGACGGTCTCGTTGCTGGTAAATGCGGTTGCAGCAAAGAAGATGGAAAACGTATCACAGATATCATCGATATTAGCACCGGGCGCCTGTATTGTGGCGAAATCGTTGACTTGTGCCCGTTCGACGACAAAAAAGTCTCTCCCGGAATATGCGGCTGCGGACTCTCTGATGACAAAAACGAAAGCGGTGAAGCTTGGTGCGCTGGCCTTGACCTTTGTCCAGACGATCCCCTCAAAGATCGCCCCGGTATCTGCGGGTGTGGCGTTTCGGACGACCAGATCGACGAAAACACCAAATTGCCCGTATGCCTGTCCACTCAAATCGACCTCTGCCCAGACGATGCAGAAAAAGTCGTCCCTGGCGTTTGCGGCTGCGGTGTTCGTGATGACGACATTGACCCATACTTCAACATTCCGCGTTGTATTGCCGAAAAAGTCGATCTTTGTCCGCACAGCGACAAAACGGCACCCGGCGTTTGCGGGTGCGACGTCGTCGATGTCGACTCAGATGGCGACGGCATCATGGACTGCATTGATGTATGCCCTTCAGACCCGAGCAAAACAGATAGCCAAGGTATCTGCGGATGCGGCGTCCCGGAATCAGACGAAAATATCCGCGATGACGACGGCGATACTTACGCCAACTGCATCGATATTTGCCCCGACAATGCCTACAAATGGGCCGATGACTCGTGCTACGACGAAAAAGGTAAAACAGACTGCTCACGTATCTTCACCGTTTTCGAAACCAAACCTCTCTGCGCGCACATCATTGCTTCCGGTCAAGATCTCATTCGTATGCGCGACGCTTGGAATCAGGGGGTCTATTCGTCCGATTCAACCACGTCAGACGATACAGTCTTTTTGCTCGTAGAAAATATCGATATTGGCGATTCTATCGAAAATTCAATCGATTGGGTCGGCATTGGAACCGAAGATCATCCGTTCAATGGTACTTTTTTGGGCCAATACAAAGGTATTCAACACACCATCAGTGCCACCTCTGGCTCGCTCCCGATCACACTCGGCAGTGAAGAGGTCGATAATGTCGGCCTTTTCGGTGTCGTTTCTTACGGTTCGGGAAATTCGTCACTCTCATCAAGCTCAACCACCATCGACGGCATTAACGTCGATCTCTCCGTCGTAGGCAGAAATAACGTCGGAATCCTCGCTGGACGCGTTGACAACCTCAATGTCAGCCACGTACTTGCTTCGGGCAGTGCAACAGGTATCGATCACGTCGGAGGACTCGTAGGCTCCTCTTCTCGAAGTAGCTTTGAAAGCGTTGCGGCCAACGCTCGTGTACGAGGCTCGGGACAAGCAATCGGCGGTCTCATCGGTTATGCTTCGAACTGGACTTCCGTCGTTAAATCTTACGTTACGGGGAGTAGCGCCATGATCACAGCCTCCGAAGGTGCCAGCCGTATCGGCGGTTTTATCGGCGAAGCAAACGATACGAGCATTAATAACGCCTACGCAAGCGGCGAACTTAGCGGATACCGCCAAAGTGGCGGTTTTATTGGACTGATTGATGGCGCCTCTAAAATACTTAACGTCTACGCCCTTACCGAAATGACTTGTAATGAAGCTCCTTGCGCCGGTTTTTCTGGACAAATCTCAGGCAACTCTACCCTTAAAAATGCTTACGCAACAGGTCACGTCGTTAACCTCATCCCCGCAAAAGTTGACCCTCCCACGCCCGAACCAGATGATCCAGACGATCCCAACCCCAAAGACGGAGAAACTTCAAGCAACGACGATGGAAACAATCCCGAAAATCCAGGAGAGTCTAACGAAAATGACCAGACGGGCGATAAAACTGAGTCAGGGGATCCCCTGGAAGATCACGACTGTAGCTCCGTCGACGTTGCAATGCTCATCGCCTCTGTTTGCGGAAATAGCAATGTTTTGAGCGACCTTTACTATTGGCAGAACAGTGATGACACAATTGCAGCACCAGAATCCATCCTCAACAATCTCACGCCCTTTACATACTTGCTCAACGTAGCTTCGATCAACGCAGACAGACGCCTCAACGATAAGCTTAATAGCAACCTTTCGTGCACCTCAAACGTTTGTAAAATTGACGACACTGCGTGCGATCGTTGGAATACAACGTCTTACCGCATTGACGGTAAGAGTATGACGATTCCAGCACTCACTTATCTCAAAACAACTTACTAACAACTTACGACAGTAAATCGTACCTTAACTTTTCTACGATGCATGAAATAAAAATGCCCAAAGTATAACTTTGGGCATTTGCGTTAGATATCGTATTTGTAAATTATAAAACTAGTACTTCAAGCCGCATTTTTTCTGCATACTGTCGAGCCAGCTCTTGCCATAAATCGCGTTAATGACCTGCTTGATCGATTTACCTTTGGTCCACATGCCGGCATTGGATTTTTGCGCTTCTCCCATAGCGGAACAAATTGCCTTGATCTTGGACGTATTGTTGTAAAACTTCGTATTGGCAAAAGCAGCGCCCGAGCGAGCCATTTCTGTCGAAAAATCATATGTCATTCCGTTGGCCGTTACCGAAAGATAGACAAGACGACGCGCTTCCGTATCATCGATTTCACAACCACCGTCAGATTCATTCTTGTCACAACCCAGTTTGACAATCGAACCTTTGGGCGCAAGTCTAATGGCCTCTTCCATCGCTTCGTAACCATAAGGATCGTTAGTCACATAGGAGCCGTCACTTCCGAGATACACGCCGTACCGCGTAGATTTAACGCAAGAATAATACCCTTCTTCATTTTGTCGTTTTTCACACTCAGGTGCATCAATGCCGTGAATACGAACGCTGTAGATCGAAGGAATACAATCATCGCCGTCTTTACCCGTCACCAGCAGACGGAATGTGTCACCGTCCGTAACGTTCACAACTTTTGCGTTTGAACCATTCGCCGGAAGACAGATATTTTTAGATTCGACGCAAGTTCCATTGACGCAGTAAGGCGTCGCTGGCGTTGAATCACACTTTTTAACGACATTCGAAGCATCCCATTTGGTACAGCCTGTTTTCGTTCTCACACATGCGATGAGCGATTCTGTTCCTCCGTTACACTGAGTTTCACCTACTTCGCATGAAATATAATCGGCGCACGGATCAGAAGCTGCACACTTATTGTTTGCCACACAAACCGAATGACTGCTGCACTGCGCATCGGTGTATTCGGAGCAATCACAATAATCAGCACACTGCGAATCATTGCAGGCTTCATCATTGCTCAGTGAAGCACATCTTTCAGGCGATGGCGATTCTCCACACCACGCTGGGTCGCACAAGTCAAGATTACCCTTGCACATTTCAGTTCCCATTTCACGGCAGAACGCCTCATTGCCGCTTTTGTCATCAGACGACTTTTCTTCGTCACAGCTCATATAGAGCGGAATTGCCAAGAACAATGCTGCGGTTAAGATGAACGACTTTTTCATGTTGATTCCAGAATCCAGATCAAAAGCGCTACTGGCTTACAAGTCACATAGTGCGTTGTGAACGACCGCTGCTCCAGTTTGAGTCAGCCTAATTTGGGCGTTCCTCTTAATGTTGATGCAAAAGACTTTCAAGCGAATACGCATTTTTCTTGTTTCAGTATGACTTTTCAAGCGCTGCATGCTGTACACCTATAACGCAATGTGTTAAGCTAAATACCTGTTTTGATTGTCTTGCATAAGGGTATGCTCATGATTTGCTTTCCGTTGTCAAAAATGACTCCAGAGTCATGGAAGAATCCGCGTTTCCTTCTCGTCTACACGACACAACCCTTCGAAGCGCTGCCCATTCGAGCGCTCACTGAGCAGTTTCCAAATCTCACCATCGTCGGCGTTTCATCACATCATGGCATTTTTACGCCTGATGGCTTTAAACGTGGAAGTTATGCTGTACTCTTCGAAAACGAAGATACACCTGACATCAACGCTAAACTTGTCGCCTTTGATGACAACGACAACGTCCGCAAAAAAGTCGCTGACTGCCTCCAAAATATGCCGGCACTCACCTCAAATAGACGTCAATTTACGATGAATGCCACTCCCGGCTGCGAAGAACGTATTCTCGAAGGCTTCAGAGACGTCTTCGCTGATAGCGTCGAAGTCTACGGTGGCACGGCTGGACATGACCGCTTTCTACCGGCACCCTACGTCTTCCTTAATAACAACAAAACAACCAACGGTGTCGTCATCTGCGAAATGTCTTCCCAAAATCTGCAAACAGCAACAACGATGAACGGCTACCTCCTCACCCAAAAACGCGGCATCATCACACGCTGCGAAGGCCGTAAAATCTACGAAATCGACCACAACCCCGCGCCCGAAGTATTCAATTTATGGACGGACGAAATGTTCTCCGAAACCCTAAAATACGGTGGAGAACTTCCAAGATCCGCCGCACGATTCCCGCTCGGAAGAATCCGCGAGAATACTTCAACATTCGACGTCTGGCTCACGCACGTCTACGCTGCTACCGACGACAACGCCCTCTGCGTCTACTCCGAAATTAAAGAAGGTGCCGAAGTTTGCCTCATGCGCGGCTCTCGTGAACGTATCTTCGATAGCCTTAAACATTCCATCGACCTTTCTCTCGCTGGCGTTGACCGCTCGACGATCCGGGGCGCTCTCCTTACTTTCTGTGCTGGAAGCATGAATCTCATTTCCGAAAACATCGAACAGTTCAATCAGGCTGTCTGTGATTCTTTCGGCGATATCCCCTTCCTCGGCTTCTCTTCATGCGGTGAACAGGGACTCCTCACGGACGAAGTCTGCGTACAGCACGGAAACATGATGCTCAATATCACACTCGTTCGATAGCCAAGCAAAACGAAAAAGGCCGGATTCACTCCGGCCTTTCTTTTTGAGAATCAAAAACATTAAAGCAAAATAATCGCGCTTGTCTATGAGCTTGGGGGGAAGTCTCCCCCTGAGCGGCTATCAGCGTTGTCAACGCTGGTACGCCGCTACCCCCTCTGCCTGCGGCGCACTTACTTCAGCCATCTGATTTATTTTATTTTAAAATCACGTTTTAAAATGAGTTTGCCGTCTTTCCACAAGCGAACATAATATTTCGTCTGATTACCGGATGATTCCTTTAATCTAGAAGCAGAAAGATCAAACTCTAGCATTGGATTCGCTTTATCCCACTCAATATTGTGACTTACGAGCGGCTGATCCATATTCTCACTCGAAACAATATCTACTACAAATTGGTTGAATGACGCATCATCAGGCAACGTAAACAGAACCGTAAATGAATCTCCCTGAGAAGCTTCTACGTTCGACACTGTTTTGCCATTCTGTACAAACTGAAATACTTTTTTGGCATAAACCGTGATACTCTTGTTAACTGGGTACACGTATTTCGATGCTGAAGCTGCCATGTCCTTCACAGCACATTCAACAAGTCTCCAATAATTGTTCAATTCGTGATTTGCGATATCACTCGCGATAGCATAAACCATTTCGGGTGATTCTGTTGTTGGCGGCGGTGGAAGCGGCTGACGTGGTCTGTCCGGATGCTCGCCGTTCGGCCCAGGACCACCACGAAGTCTAAAATAAAGCGGTGGAAGCCTCGGTTCCCAATGCGAACTCGCAACACAATAATCGGAGGCGTTGATCGTATGAATTACCTTGCCCTCCTGATTGGAATAAACCTGAACGTACATCGATGAGGTGCCTTTGTACGTAATATCTGCTTCAGAAACTAAAAAGCTTTCAGATACGCTCGCACCGTCTTCATAGTCGCCGCGAACATACTCAGTATAAGTGTCGACAGAGACGCTATACCCTAGATCATAGTCAGACACCACTGGCCTAAAGACCAAATCCGCTTGATCGGCATAGCTATAATCGTACACTTCGTACCAGCCACTGCTTTCAACATTCCCATCAAAGACCATATCGACTAAATCGTTATACGTCCCTTGAGCAGGTGCAATGGCTACCGTATTATATTGACCAGGATAATCCCAAAACTTCGGGTAACGCGTTACCGTCATCGTTGAACCGCAGCCCGATAATACGCTGGCACCAAATGCCAAAATCGCTAAATTGCGGAACAGTTTTGTTTTCATAAAACACCTCCTCAGTTCAGTGCCGCTTTGTTGCACCTTCCCCTTCAATTCGTTCAACTATATATGATTACGCTATTCTTTTAGCTCTACATACTTTTTTTGCTCAGAACTTTAGCCAATCGTCTTCATTCTGTGCATAGCCTCAGCCTTTTCGCACACTCGAAAACCACTTCGCTTTTCGCCTATAATTTCAACGCTCAAACTTGTTCAACGCAAATCGCTTTGTCAAAGAACAAGTGACGCATGGCTAGTCATAAGCTTTAAGCAAGTTTTGTACCAAAACCAACGTACTTTATATTCAAACACCGATTAAATCATCGGCTCATCCTAGACGATTAAATGATTAGGTTAATTCTCTTCGTCTACCCTACATTTTTTGCGGTGCGACTGATAAACAGCACTATGGGTTAAATTCATCGACAAATAGACATGTGCATTTTCGTGATCAAACCCAGTTTTCTTAAAGAAGTTAATGGCATGGGTATTACGCGCATCGGTATCAACGAGGATCATGCGAACACCCAATTCAATAAACTTATCACGCATCGCTTCGAACAACCACGACCCAACCCCGCAGCGACCAATGTCTGGATCAACGCCCATCCAAACGATGTATCCATAACGCCACGCACTTTTGTGCTTTTCAATTGTATTACCAAGCGCAAAGCCAACGACTTTTCCCTCGAGTGTCGCAACAAAACACGTATCAGAGTCACTTGCGTAAAAACTGACGACTTCGTAATGATCCCACGTTCGATAAAGCGCAGGCCAACGATCTGCCGTGAAAAGCTTTTCTCCCAAATGAAATACGGGAGCAAGATCATCAATCGTCATGGGACGAACGTCAATGATTTCTTCGATTTGATTCATAGAGTGATTCATATGCTCAGTGTGATGTACCATCTTTTTTCCGCTATCTGGGCAAACAACGCATAAAACCTTCGAACCTTTTACAACGATTTGCGTCCCTATCCAAATTTATCTTTTTACACTCAATCCAAAGTTTAAATATAATATTTTACAAACGACCAATTTGTAATTACACTATATAATCTAGCCTTAATCAAATATTACACAAATCATGTTATACAAGCTCATATTTATATAAAGATCAGCATCTGAACGAAGTGCGTTCTGCAAACGCGATAAAAGAGTGTAGAGATTCTAAAGGACAGAATGAGGATAAGAAAAGTATAAAATTCTGTAACGAGAGTTTTTCGTTGCAGTTAATAAAATATGTCGTGGAACAGCAATAAACTGAAATGCATTTTTTGATGCTTACAATAGACGCTCATGGGGGAATTTCTTCCCCCATAAAAAGAAAACGAGCGCAATCACTGATCAGAATTATTTACACTTTGCCTTTGCATTAGCAAGTGCTGACTCAGCACGATTATCTTTGAGCAATCTGAGTTGTTCAAAGGCCTGCGTCGCAAGCGTGCAGTTGCCGAGATTTAAACCGGCAGAGCCCATATAAAAGATGACGTTGTTACGATTCGGACCCGAGGGGAACTTCGTAAGATACTGCGTCGAGTAGCTAACGACGCTGCTATCTTGTTTGGCATCATAGGTGAGCGAGATCAACTCTGCCAAATAGGGTTCCGTATTTACGTCACCAGGGTAACGCGAAAGGTACTCTGCCAAACCAGTCTGGAGATCAGCATTTGCACCTGACATGCGTTTTTGCTGAATGTAATTGTTCAATCCATCCTGATCTGACGGTAGAATAACTGCGTTGTTCGAATTTGCCGACGCTGCAACAGAACTCATGACGGACTGAAGAGACTGTTGAAGGGACTCAATTGTCTTTTGCTGCACTTCAAGACGTCCGCGCATCGTCGCCAGTTCGGCTCGTTCTGCCTCCAATTCTAAAGCAAGCTGAACGTTTTGCTGAGCTACCTGAGACGCTGATTGATCCTGATTACCGCTCAATTCTTCCAACTTTTTGTCGGCTCGCAGAATCATCGATGTCAACTGAGTCTGATCATTATTAAGTCTTTTTTGAACGTCATTAAACTGTATCTGGAGCGCTTCTATATCAGCTTCCATCTTTTCGACGCGCGTTGCGCATACAAATCCCGTCGTGGAAAATGAAAATGCCAAAACAAGAAGCAGGCTTATGGTACGAAATTTCATATAGACCTCCCTTTTTTGCCGAAAAACCGGCCGTGAAACTCTAGCACACATTTACACGCCATTACAGTGATTTTGACCGCAAAAACTTCTCGCAAATCTTACAATTTGACGTAGAAGGATTTTTAGGCGCCTTTTCGGCGTGATCTATTGACTGCAAATGGAGACAAAACCCATGAAAGCTTTTTCGAAATGTGCTGCGGTGATTGCCGCTGCATGTGCTCTGAGCCTTGCAGCGTGCGACCAGAAATGTGACTGCTCAGGCACTCAGGACAACGCTGCTCAAGCCCAAACGAATGACGCTCAACCTCAAGCTGGGGTCGGCGTCAAAACGCGCGATCAGATCGAACCTCAATTCAAATGGAACAAATCGCGTCTTTTTGATTCTAATGATGCCTTCAATGCCTCGCTCAACTCGATCGATGCTGAAATCGCTAAAATTGATCACTGCACGACGTTTGACTCTGCTGCCTCGCTCAAAAACTGCCTCGACCTCTATTTTGAACTCCATACAAAAGTTAACAAACTTACGCTGTACGCAAACATGACGGTCGATACAGAACCTTCTGCAGAAGCCAACACAATGCAGACGCGCGCTCAAAATGCCCTCGATACCTTCATGACACATGCTAAAGTCGTTCGAGACGGCATCCTCAAACTCAACAACGAAACACTCGACAGTTACATCAAGAGCGATCCTAGCCTTAAATTGCACGAACCTTACGTCCGCAACATCCTGCGTCGTGCAAACCGCGTCCTCTCCGAAGATGCTGAACGCGTTCTCTCGCTCGCGGGCGACAATCTCTGGGCGGAAATTGATCTCAACGAAATTCATGCAAACGCCGAAAATACCTTCGACGCCATGATTTCATCCATGTCCCTGCCTATTATTAAGGATGAAAACGGAAAAGACGTACAGCTTACCCTTTCCAACTATCCTAAATACCGAAGAAGCCCGAACCGTGACGTTAGACGCGCAGCTGTCGATGGCCTCATGTCCACACTCGTCAAATACGAAGACGTTTTTGCAAATACCTATATCGGACAGCTACAACAGGATGTCCTCTTCGCAAAAGCACGAAAATACGACACAGCGCTTGAAGCTTACCTCGACAAAGACGATATCCCTGTCGCAATCTATAAAAATCTCATCGACACCGTCAGTGCAAACCTCAAACCGCTCCATAAATACGTAGAACTCCGAAAGAAAGTTATGGGCATTGACTCCGTCCATCTCTACGATATGTACGTACCGCTCGCGGAAATCGAAAACACAAAGGAATATTCCTACCAAGAAGGTACCGAGCTCATCGCCACGGCACTCGCTCCGCTCGGAGAAGACTATATTAATCGTCTTAAAGCCGAAATGGACACAGCAAAAGGTTCCATTGACCTCATGCCCCATGCTGGCAAAACAAGTGGCGCCTATTCCTGCTCCGTCTACGGCATTTCGCCTTTCATTCTGACCAACTATCAGAATGACATCGACGACGTTTCGACGCTCGCTCACGAACTCGGACATTCTATGCACTCCATCTATGCCATGGAAACACAGCCCCCCGGGTCTTACCACTACACCATGTTTCTCGCAGAAATCGCATCAACCACGAACGAGTCCATTCTCAACGACTACCTCATGGCTAATGCAAACAGCGACGCCGACAAAATCAACCTACTCGTCCAAAAACTCGAAAACATCCGCGGTACGATCTATCGTCAGACTTTGTTTGCCGAGTTCGAATACCTCTCGCACACCGCCATCGAAAAAGGTGATCCCGTCAATGCTGACTGGTTAAGCAAAACTTACGCAGACCTCATTCACAAATACTATGGTGATGGCTATACCATCGACACAAACGATGGTCACGAGTGGTCTTACGTCCCCCACTTCTATTATAAATACTACGTCTATAGTTATGCAACAGGCCTCTCCAGCGCCCTCGCTTTTGCAAAACTTATCGAAGCATCGCCTGAAAATGCACAGAAATATATCAATATGCTCAAATCAGGCAGCGCACGCGATTCCGTTACACTTCTTAAAGAAGCTGGCGTTGATCTTACTACCCCAGCGCCTATTGAATCCGCCCTCAAAGAGTTTGAAGAAACTGTCGACGCTCTCGACAAACTTCTTACAAAATAAAATGACTTAAATTCGTTTTTCCCCCTAATGATAATATAGCGTTTAATCATTATATTATCATTAGCCTATAATTGGAGGTTTTATCATGCTCGAAAAAGGCTCACGCATAGCCATTGGCAGTGACCACGCTGGATTTCATCTTAAAGAACAACTCAAAGCCTGCCTCGCAGATCTAGGTTATATCACTGACGATAAAGGTACATATAACACCGATTCCTGCGACTATCCCGAGTTCGGTGCTGCCGTCGCACATGCCGTCGCAAACGGTGATGCCAAGGCCGGCGTTCTCGTCTGCAGCACGGGTATCGGAATTTCCATTTCTGCTAATAAAGTCGATGGTATCCGCGCTGCCCTCGTTCACCACGAGTTCGAAGCCGAAATGACAAGACGCCACAATGACGCTAACATCATTTGTTTTGGTGCAAACGTCATTGGACTTTCCATTGCCACTGAATGCCTCAAACGCTTCCTCGCCACAGACTTCGAAGGCGGAAGACACGAAAGACGCGTCAATAAAATCGCAGCCGTAGAACGCGGCGAACTCTAGTTTTCTCATGGTAGGGGGAAGTCGGTAGATTATCGTTTCAAATGCATAAAAATGAAGAAGGACCGCATCAATCTGGTGTATGATGATTTTGCGTAACTACACATACGGAGGTTTGATGCGATCATTTGCTCATTTTACGTTAAACGAAAGGGAAGTGCTACAACAAATGGTGCTGGAAGGCAGAAAACAGAGAGAAATGGCTCAAGCGCTGAACA